>CAZOXS010000037.1:0-4019 GCA_964583785.1 uncultured Victivallales bacterium | reverse complement strand
CGATGCATTGGGAATCGAGATGGTTTTCCGTAACGAGAAGAATGATTCCATGCGGGAAGCACCGCTGTTAAGCTCTGGTATGGACAGCAGCAGGATCGCACGAATGAATTGCGCATGCGTGAATACGATACCCATATCCGGGCGAGAGGCGGCAAAGGTGAGGAACGTCTCGGCCCTATGCAGGAAATCGTTGAAGGATTCAGCGCCAGGGCCATCGTTGTAATCGGGATCAAGCCGATCCCAATAGGCGTCCGTATATTCTTTCAATTCGGCAGGGGTCATGCTTGCACAGCGGGCAGGAGAGATATAGGTGAATTCCTGCACGGGTAGTTCCACGACCGGCACTTCTGGGAAGCGCTGGCGGAAGGGAGCTGCAGTCTGTTGCGCACGAAGAAACGGGGAGACGCCAAACCAGGGGGGCGGAAACGTCCAAGGCTCCGCGAATTCAGCCGCTTGGATTTGCCCCCATGCTGTCAACGGGATAGCCGCATAATCGGAGGAAATCGAGCCGACATTGGCACAGCTTTCGGCGTGGCGCACGAGTTTGAGCATGGGGTCTCCTTTGCTTACATCCACCCCATCCATTCATCCTGGAAGATGACAGGGACAGACAAAGACTGGCAAACGCGGATGGTGTGGCCGGTGCCGCCTTTCATGGGGTCGGCGGTGTTGACGTAGAAGATGCCGAAGTCAGCCTTGGCGAAATCGGCCTCGGGGATGCCGGTAACTTTGGCCGTGTCGCAGATAAGGTAGTTGGCTTTGGCCCGCAAACGGGGAACCTTGTCGCGCTTTTCCATGAGGCTCTCGTATTGGGTGGATGCCTTGCGGGTGTTCCAAGCCGCGTCGCCTTCGGCCGCTTTGGAGAGCTGATCCAGTCCGACGCTGCGAACGGGGTACTCGGTAGGATTGTACTTGGCTCTGTGGCCCGCGACAGGGAGTAGCAATTCGAGCCGTCCGGGGTCGACGGCCGTGACGCCTGCGGCAAAAGCCTCATCGGAGCCTTTGGCATTCCCTGACCGGAAGATGGCGTGCGGGTATTTAGTGGCAAGCCATGTGGCAAAGCCGGTGAGTTTGTGTAGAACGTCGTCGGGCACCTCACGGGTACCTTCGAGCAGGATAACCGGGCGGGGCTGTGCAGAGACCAGGGCGTTGAATTGATGGAAAGTCATGGCGGGATGGTAGTCGATGGATGGACCGGGATAAAGGGAAAAGTTCGGGGGTGGTGATACCGTTTTGAAAAATGTCGGCAGGACTGGATGGGGCGGACGGAATTACAGCGGGCATATTTTATGATTGACGATGGGGGGCGGAACCGTGTTGTATAGTATAAGCTTAGGTGGAAAAAGAGAGGATATGGAATAGAAAATGGCAAAGCCAATCAAAGAGACCCCGATTCTAAAAGGAATAGATGCAAGACGGTTCCTGCGAGAGGTGAGCGCGAACGAGCAAAAAGATCATTCGGCCGCCTATGCAAGGGCACAAGCAGTATTTGATCGTTTTGCCACTAGATTGCCCGGGGCTGCGCATGTCTCCACTTACGCACGATAGGGTTGTTTGTCTCGAACCGGAAACACCTCTTCCCGCGTTCGATTGCGGCGATTCGGACCTCAACGAGTTTCTCAAGGATGACGCAAAGCGCTACCAAGCAGAGCTACTTGCCGTAACTTATCTCGTTATGGAAGCGGATCAGATCGCCGCCTTCTTCAGCCTATCCAATGACAAGCTGACGTGCGCACCCGAGGATTCGACCGCCAGGCGCATCTGGAACCGCATCCAACGGAAAATTCCGAATTGCAAGCGGCGGCAGAGCTACCCTGCCGTCAAGATCGGGCGTCTGGGCGTCTGTACAAACATGCAACGACATGGACTTGGCCAGGAAATACTCGACTGGCTAAAAATCCTATTTCTAACGGACAACAGGACCGGTTGCAGGTTTATTACCGTTGATGCCTACAATAACGAGAAGACGATTGCCTTCTATGAACGCAATGATTTCAAGTTCCTGGCAGAATCGGACGAAGGTTTGGACACCCGGCAAATGTATTTCGATCTGAAGCCGTTTGCCGATCTGATGGCTGCTGAAGGGCACAAGAGAACCAACAATATTCGGACCGGTGACAGGCTGGAGGGCTAGGGTTCCGTTCTTCTGCTTAGAAGCCGGGGGCATCGGAGAGACGGGCAGAGGACGGGAGGACGGGCACCACGCAGTGGTGGCCCGGGGGAGGATAAAAGGGAGAGAGACGCGGTGCTTTAAAAGGGGTGCCCCTGCGGGACGCGATCCCGCCGCTGTTACCGCTAAGGGTTGACTTTTTTCACCCGTCCCGCATATTAACCGAAATATTTAGGAGCCGATGTGTCGGCGGTCAGGTCTATGAGATGCGAGTAAAAAAAACTAATTTACGGACTGTAAATGACGTGGAGTTCAATATACGGTCACGAAAGCCACAACAGCTTCTTGAAATTCTGCTGCTTGACCGAACAAAGTCATCGACAAACAACCCCCTAAACATCATTTGGGCTAATGACAACTACAAAGAATATGATGCTGTTTCCTACGCCGCACAAGCTCAAATAAGACCGGACCTGATTACCGCAAAGCAGAGTTCTTTGATTATGCCGCGAGCCCGGAAAGCGGCAGCTCTGCAAAAAAAGCGCACCAAAACAAAAGCCGAGGTTTTCACTCCGACCTGGATAGTGAAAAAGCAAATTGATGCGGCGGAATGTGATTACAAAGATGATGACCTGAAAACATACGTCAGCCGGAAATGGCTCGAAATTACCTGCGGCGAAGCTCCGTATATGGCTACCCGCTACGATATGGAAACAGGTAAAACTATCCCACTCGCCGAGCGTTGCGGTTTTGTTGACCGGAAACTTGCCCGGATTAATGCCGAAGTCAAAGACAAAGCCGAGTGGCAGTACTTAGTTGAACTGGCTTACCAATCGAGCTACGGTTTTGAATGGAACGGCGACTCGCTCCTGCTCGCACGGGAGAACCTTCTTTACACATATGGTGACTATTACATCAAAAAGTGGAAAAAACAGCCGATCCCGGACCTGTTAAAAGAAATCGCCACAATCATCAGCTATAATGTTTTTCAGATGGACGGCTTGACATATACGATCCCGCTTTCCAAAACAAAAGTAAAAAAGAAAATCGTCCAGGAATTTTTGCCCTTAAACGGCATGAGTGAACCAGAAACCGATGAGTGGGAAATCACACAGGGGGTGAGTGTCAAGATCATGAACTGGGATACACTTGAAATGGAGCTGTTCGAGACCCTTGCCAAACCCGATGCCAACTTTGCGGTTCGCGAGAAAGCTCCCGTTCCAGCACAGTGTACCGACCCGTTGTCAGAATTTGGTGGCGAGCCTCCACGTTAGCCGCAGTCGGTCAAAATAGAAGGATGCCTCATGAGCAACAATACGGTCATCAAAACCACGCGAACGGTCTATCCGCAAATCTACGCTTACGTTCTCCCTGAATATGCCCCTAATGAAGGATGGATAAAAATCGGCTATACCGAACGCCGCAATGTCGATGACCGTCTCCGCGAACAGACGCAAACCGCCGGAATCCGTTATGACAAGCTCTGGTCCGAACCCGCCAAGTATCATAACTCTGACGAGTGGTTTGGTGACAAGCAGTTGCACTCTTTTTTGTGTAAATTCAAGCACGTGGAGCGACGCCCAAACAGCGAATGGTTTTACTATGACGGACAACCTGCGCAGGCGCACGCTGACTTCGACGATTTTCGGCGCAGGGATGTAAAGCAGGTTGGCAAGGAACTCGATTACAAACTGCGTGCCGAGCAGGAGCGGGCTGTCCAGATGACCCTGGAGTATGCGACAACCCACAAGGGCGGGGAGTTTCTCTGGTAACCGTTCACGGGGTATTCAAGCAGACGGCGTCACCTTTTAGCAAGAACGCATTTCTGGAGGTTTAGGTTTTCGTGTCAGGTGTCAGGTATAGGGTGCCGGATGACATGGAAGGATGATCAGCCCGGCATCCCGTCGGC
>CAZOXS010000036.1:0-9354 GCA_964583785.1 uncultured Victivallales bacterium | reverse complement strand
CATGGCCTGGGCACAGAAGGATGTGCGCAAGAAGGATGATCTGGCCCCTCTTCGTATGCGCATTGGAGCCTTCTTGCCGTTCTATGCCACGGACTACCTCAACGGCCATGACATCATTGGCCGCGTGCGCGCAGCATCGCGTCGTCCCAGACGCCGGAACCGCGGCGACCGTGGCCGGTCTTGAGCTTGCGCTTCAGCTCGCGGGCGGCCTCGGAAAGCGTCTCTGCGTCATCCGGCGCATCCGCGCCCTGCTTGGCTTCGAGCACGAAACAGCCGCGCTTGTACAGGTCGATAAAGCCGGACCTGGTCTTGCCGTCGCCGTGCTGGAAGGTGACCGCCCGCTCGAAGATGTAGGCATTCTGGCTGTTGTCGGGCGTTGCCGGATTGGGACGGGGCACGCCGATCAGATCGCACAGTTCGGAAATAAAAAGCTGGTGGTTGGAGCGTTCCGCCGCGCCCGAGCGTTCCCAGCGTTCGATAAAGGCCGTAGCCGCCTGTGACTCTGTATCTGTCATTCCCTGATCACCCATGCTGAATATTATGGGAAAGACTTCCGGCAGTCTATTTTGGGATCGCAGGGAATTCAATTGAAATCATGCCAACATCCCGCTTCTGAATAATCTTGAACAAATTCCAGCTACATGCCAGCATGACACGCATGAAAACGACAGATCAACCGACACCAAAGGAAACAACCCATCCCGAGCAGTGGGTTGATGAATACGGCGATTACCTCTACCGCTTCGCGCTGCTGCGCCTCAAGGATCCGTCCACCGCGCAGGACGCCGTCCAGGAAACCTTCCTGGCTGGCATCAAGGGACTGGACCAGTTCGATGGGCGCGTGGACGTGAAGTACTGGCTGCGCGGCATTTTGCGCAACAAGATTGTCGACCATATCCGCAAGAGCGTCCGAGAACACCCGGTGGACGACACCGAGGGACAGGACATCGTCGACAGTTACTCGTTCAAGCTGTTCGGCGTCACCGACCGTCCGACCAAACCCTGGCAATTCGACCCTTCGCGCGCTTACGAGAAGAACGCATTCTGGAAGGCTTTCGAGGAATGCCTGGGCAAACTTGGCGACAATATGCGCCAGGCATTTGTCCTGAAAATGCTGGAAGGGATGCCGACCGAGAAGATTTGTAAGGTCATGAACATCCAGGCGAACAATCTGTGGGTTTTGAATCATCGGGCACGCCTTCAGTTGAAAAGCTGCCTCGAGAAGAACTGGGATCGGGAAGAGGAATAAATGATTCTGACGTGCAAACAGGTATCAAAGGCACTTGCGGAGGGCGACTACAAGGATCTCCCCCGAAGCCAGCGTGTCATGCTCCGCCTGCATGTCGCGATCTGCTTCATTTGTCACGGGTTCAACCGTAACATCATGCGGTTCCAGGATATGGTTCGGGCTTTCCGCGGCAAGGAGGACGAACTGTCCTTCGGTCCGGCACTTCCCGACGAGACGCGTGCGCGAATCCGTGCGGAGATCGAGAAGCAGCGGCACGCCTCCTGACGCGGGGCGCTGGATTAGCCCTTGTAGCTGGGTAAACACCTGGTGCTTGCCGGAGGTAACCGGATGGTGTTGGATGTTGGGCGTTGAAATGAATTGAAGTAGCCACCAGGAAACGCATGACATACCGGACAGGCAACACCATTGATCGTTTATGGCAACCGGCAAGAGCACTGTTGCTGGCCTGCTTGCTTGCAAGCCCCGCGATGGCGGCCGACTGGACCTCCCTTGGCATCTTTGAAGACTCGTCCACAAAGGCGTGGAAAGCCCATGACGGATGCTTCGTGGCGTCTCAACCCCGCCTCTACGGCAACGAGGCCGGCCTACAGGTGGACGCGGTGATGCGCCCCGAGCTGGATCGCGTGTATTATGATCGTCCCGTGTCGCTTGATCTTTCCGGCATCACCGAGTTTTCCCTGGCCGTGCGTATCGCCAATCCACAGGCCGTTTCCCGCGGATCGCTCTATTTCAAGAGCGGTGCAGGGTGGTACGGCGGCTGGTTCAAGACCAGCGGCACGCAATGGCAGACCGTAACCGTAGCGCGCAGTGCCTTTGGTGCTGAAGGCCCCCCCGTCGGCTGGGGACGGATCGAAGGAATCCGGCTTGCCTTCTGGAAGGACCAGCCGCAAACAACCCGGATCGAGATCGCGGCCATACGCGGTCGCTCCAGCCCGATCGCGATCCTACGCAACAGCTCCGCCGCCGGCACGCTGCCGGAAGAAACAGGATTCATCAATCGTTCCACCGATCGGCTCGGCCAGTGGTTTAGCCGTTACGGCCTGAACGCGTATATTATCGACGATGACGGCGTATCGGCAGACGGCATCCCCGCTGGCTGCCATCTGCTGATTCTGCCTTTCAACCCGGTTATCATTCCGCCGGTACAGAAAGCCCTGCAGGCATTTACAAGCCGCGGCGGACGCCTGATCGTCATCTACGGCATGACAGAGGAATTGGCTCCGCTACTGGGGCTTGGCGCAAACCGCTGGATCAGCGCCGACCCGCCAGAGGCCCTGTCATCGATCCGGCTCGACACGAATGCCGTCAGCGGGTTGCCACCCTCCGTGCGGCAGGATTCGTGGAACGCGAATCTGGTGGAGCCAAAGGCGGCCCGCGTCATCGGGATCTGGCACAATGCCGCCGGCGAGGACAGCGGACTGGCCGCCATCACCATCGCGGATGGCGGCGTGTTTATCGGGCACGTCCTGACTAATGTCGATCGCGAGAACAAGATGCAGATGCTGCTGGCGTTGAGTGCCGCCCTGGTGCCGGATCTGGCCCCGCTGCTGGCGGCACAAATCCACCTACAGGCCCAGCGCCTTTTCGAATTCGAGAACTGGCAACAGACCCGTGCCTACATTGCAGCGACCGCCGAGCGGCACGGCAGGAGCGTCCGGACCCGCCCGCTGCTACAGGGCATCGATCGGCTTTGCGAACGAGCACCCGACGGGCAGGCTCCCTTCGCTAAGGTGATTGAAGAGGCGGCCGTGCTGCGCGATCAGATCCGGAGGGCTTATGTGGAAGCGGTAGCCCCCCCTGCCAAGACCACCGTTCCTGAATTCCGTGGCGTCTGGTGCCACAATGCGTCCGGGCCATCGGGGCAGGACTGGAGCGAAGCGGTTCGCCGATTGAAGAACGCCGGGTTCACCGCCATTTTCGCCAATCATCAGTGGGCCGGCATAGCCTATTACCCGTCGGAGGTGCTGCCGGTGGCCCAGCTGGTCAGCGCGCAGGGAGACCTGCTACAGCAATGCCTCGATGCCAGTCAACGCGAAGGCATCGAACTGCATCTCTGGTCGGTGCTCTGGGTGTTGGAGAACGCGCCGGAAGCGTTCGTGACGCAAATGGACCAGGCCGGACGCCTGATGAAAGACAGCAAAGGCAAGACCTTGAAATGGCTCTGCCCGTCAAATCCGTTGAACGTGGATCTTGCCGTCAACGCTGCCGTCGAAGCCGTGCGACGCTACCCGGTCGACGGTTTCCATTTCGATTACATCCGCTACCCCGACAGCGACGCCTGCTTCTGCGACCACTGCGCCAGCCGTTTTCGCCTCGATACCGGCCGAGCCGCCACCAACTGGCCACAGGTTGTAATCAGCGGCACCGATCGCGACGCCTTCCTCGCCTGGCGCCGAGACCGGATCACCGAGGCATTGACCGGCATACGCCAGGCCGTCAAGACCGCACGTCCCTCGGTGAAGGTATCCGCTGCCGTCTGGGGCAATTGGCCAAGCGTGCGTGACTCGATCGGGCAGGACTGGATGGCCTGGTGCCGCGACGGGCTGCTGGATTTCGTGACCCCGATGAACTACACGACCTCGGCCGCCGAGGCGCGAGCCCTCTACACCGGCCAACGCGCCGCCCTCCCACCTGGATTCGCTGTTTATCCGGGCATCGCCCCCACTACCCATAATCTCCCGCCCGAGGAGACCGTCCGGCAGGTGGACACGCTACGCGCGGCGGGTGCCCGTGGGTTCGTGCTCTTCGAACTTGATCCCGATCTGCTTGAATCGCACCTGCCCGCCTTGCGGGCAGGGGCCACATCCTTGTAAGCCCTATGCGAAGTCACACCTGGACAAAGCCCCTACTGGAATGGTTCGCACGGAATCGCCGCCCGATGCCCTGGCGTGAAGATTCCTCCCCGTACAAGGTATGGATCAGCGAGATCATGCTTCAGCAGACGCAGGTCGCCACCGTGATCCCCTACTTCGTGCGCTTCATTGACCGTTTTCCCGACGTGCAGTCGCTGGCCGCCGCCGATCCGCAGGCGGTCCTGCAATGCTGGGAGGGGCTCGGTTACTACTCGCGGGCACGGCATCTACAGGCGGCTGCGCGGCAGATTGCCGGCCCCCTGCAAGGCTGTTTCCCGCAAACCGCCGCCGACTGGAAACAACTGCCCGGCGTCGGCGACTACACGGCCGCCGCGATTGCGTCGATCGCGTGCGGCAAACCCGAGCCGGCGGTTGACGGGAACGTCCTGCGGGTCTATTCGCGCCTTCGCGGCATCCGGGACAACATCACCCTGCCTGCCGTCCGCGACGCCTTCCGCGAGCAACTCCGCCCGGTAATCCGGAACGTCGATCCATCCGCCTTCAACCAGGCCATGATGGAGCTTGGCGCGCTGGCCTGCCGTCCTCGCACCCCCTTGTGCACGGCCTGCCCGCTACAGCGCCACTGCAAGGCACATCGCGAGGGTCTGACCGACATCATCCCCGTCAAGCCGCGCAAGATGGCCGTGCCGCATTATCATGAGGTTGCCGCCATCATCACCAACGCGCAAGGCGAAGTCCTGCTCTACCGTCGTTCGGAAAAGGGGCTGCTCGGCGGACTCTGGGCATTCCCGCAGGCACGCCGCCAGGGTCGCGAATCCTATCGTCGGACGCTGGACCGTGCCGTATCCACCTTGCTGCCGTCAACCCCGCCAAGCGGAATCCGTAAGCGCAGCGTGATCAAGCACGCCTTCAGTCATTTCTCGCAGACCATCCACGTGTATGCCTGCCAGGCGGAAGCGGTTGCGATGGATTCCGGCGTTGCCGTGCCAGAGCAATCCTGGTGCCAGCCTGGAGAATTGAAAAACATTCCCTTATCCAAAACCGATCGCACCATTGCCAATCTGCTGGCATGAAGCATCGTAGGACAGGCGCCCTCGCCAGTCCAGCCGAGCAAACGCACCGTTGGCAGCCGAGCGACTTATGTTCGGCGGTCGGGCGAGGGCGCCACGACCTACAGGTACCCGCTTCCAATCCGGGGCAGGATGCCCCGGTCACGACGCCAGCGTTACGCGCAGCAGTTCCTCCTCCGTTGTCAGGCCCTGCTCGATCTTGGCCAGGCCGTCCTCGCGCAATGTAGGCATACCCAGAGCATTGGCACGTTCGCGGATCTGGTGCGCGGAGGCGCGTTTGAGAATGAGGTCGCTGATGTCATCGACCAGCGGCAGGAACTCACAGATCGCGATACGTCCACGATAGCCGCACTGGTTGCATTGCTTGCAACCCCGGCCGTGATAGCGCATGCGTCCATCAGGATGCTCGATCATCTCGCGGCAGTTCTCGCAGATCGTGCGCACAAGCCGCTGCGCCATAAACGCCTGCACGGTGGAGGTGATCAGGTACGGATCGATTCCCATATCGATCAGACGCGCCGCGCCGCCAGCCGCATCGTTCGTGTGCAGCGTGCTCAGTACCAGATGACCGGTCATGGCCGTCTGCACCGCGATTTCCGCCGTCTCGCGGTCACGCACCTCGCCAACCATCATCACATCCGGATCGTGCCGCAGCATACTGCGCAGCGCTGAGGCGAAAGAAAGCCCGATTTTCGGATTCATCTGCGTCTGTGTGATGCCGCGCAACTCATATTCCACCGGATCCTCGATGGTGATGATCTTGCGTTCACGGGTGTTCAGCTTGCTCAGGCAGGCATACAGCGTCGTGCTCTTGCCGCTGCCGGTCGGGCCCGTCACGAAAAGGATGCCGTGCGGGGCGGCAATCATGTCGTTGAGCATCTTCAACTGGCCGGGGTTGAACCCCAGTTCCTCAAGGTTGAAAAGCATGGTGGAAGGCAAGACACGGATAACGACATCCTCGCCATGCATAGCCGGCACAATCGAGATACGCAGGTCATAGTTGCGGTTATCGACCGTGACCCGTGCACGTCCATCCTGCGGCAGGCGCCGTTCGACGATATTCAATCCCGCCATCAACTTGATGCGCGAGATGATCGACGGGTAGAGTGAACGCATGCGTCCGGCGGTAACCGTGTCGTACAGAATCCCGTCGATGCGACGGCGCACCACGACACCATCGCGATGCATCTCGAAATGCAGGTCCGTGGCGCGGTCGCCGATCGCATCCTTGAGCAACTGGTTCACCAGCCGCACCACCGAGGCATCGGCCCCATCGGCACCAAGGTCGAGTGATTCGGCAGACGAAACCGCCAGTTCGCGCTCAGGTTGGGCCGAGAGTATCCGCTCGACCGTGTCGGCCCCGACCCCGTAGTAGCGTTGCAGGGCCTCGTCGATATCGTCACGGCAGGCCAGCACCCGCGCCACGCGGATACCCAGCGACGTCTCGATATCCTCTACCGCCCGCATGTCCAACGGATTGCAGACCGCGATCGTCAGCGTGCCATCATTAGCCACATCCACCGGCACGACATGGTAATGCGCCGCCAATTTGGCACTTAAACGGCGGATAGCCGCCGGACTGACCGGCGTATCGCGCAAGACTATGAATGCCAATCCATGCGCCCGCGCGTAGGCCTGCAGCAGGGCGGATTCCGCCACCCCCCCCCGCTGGGCAAGAACCGTGATCAAGGGCGTGTAGGAGGAAGCGGCGATCTGCTCAGCCTCGGCCAGATCCGCCATGGAAATCGCCCCATCCGCAAGCAGAGTTTCTTTCAGCGAAGCCATTTTCCCCCTTGCCTCCCGTTAAAATAAGCCATTTATCCCAGCGAAAGCAATTTGAACAGTTGTTCTTTGTTGGCAATGACAGGGTGGTTTCTGAAGTGGTCGGCAATTCCTGCCTCGACTTCATGACGCGCCATTTGATCGTTCTTTGTAGCTGCTGCCCATTTCCGTCCTGGATGCATGGTGTCCCATGGCGATCTTTTGTTTGCACGGGTTTTTGCACTGTCTCCATGTTTTCCGATTCCGAAGCATATTTTCACTTCCTTATTCCATATCGGGCGAAACAGCCGTATCATGAAATCCTCCACCGCCGATTGCATCCCCGTCTGGATGGGTGATGCACGAAACAGGAAGTCTGACAAGGGAAGGTTGGCGGCAGCGATACTTCCTGCATGTTCTTTCAGCCGTGCATAAAGCGCCAATCCTTGATCTTCAATATTTTCGGCTTGAGGATTTTTCGGATCCGCCTTGCCTACATAAATAGGTGTCTCCGTGCATGAAATCGGCAAATAGGCACTCTCGGACTTTCCGTGGTAATAGACTGCATAAACCCCTGAACCATAAAAAGGCGAATCGACCAATCTATCGAGCGGTCGCTTGTCCTGATTGGTGAAGCTGAACGCGAAGAATTTGGCGATACTGTCGGAACGACCGAGCGTAATACCGATAGAACCGAAATAAACGGGCGAAACCTGCTCGCGGATTCTTTGCAATTCGGCAATCAGCAAACCGGATTCCCTCACGAATCGCTTCACAACGCCAGCCTGGCCTTTGCCTGTCATGCCCATTATCGCATAGCTGTGCAAACCGTCCATCAGGGTTTGGAACTGTTTTAAAAAGTCTTTTAAATCAGGCTTATTCATTACGCTACCAGTTTCAGAATGCTGGATCCTACCGCTGTCGCCAAATGAACAGGAACGGCATTCCCGATTTGCCTCATGGCTTCCGTCCATGACCCGCTGAACACATAATCATCAGGGAAGGTCTGAACCCTGGCAGCTTCGCGTACCGTGTAATACCTGTAGGTGCCATTGGGCATGGCAATCATATTCTCACCCCCTGGGACTCCGTGGTCACCGGCCTTGAGTGCCTTCGATGGCTCATCAAGCAAACTGCCCGTATGCCCAGGATAGGGCCGTGCGCCACCCACAAAGTCGTGATTCAAAACCCTGTTCTCGCAGACGTCCGGGGCCGGCAATCCAGCCAGCGCATCACGAACCGTGCGGTATCGTTGCCCCAAAGGGGGTATGAGACTGAATTCCGCCTTAAGCCTCTGAACTCGAGCCGCGCAACGTACCGGTTGGGGCATACGATCGCTTTTGGCTATACGGTGATCATCCCAGTATGTGCCTGTGACCCACTGTTCCCACAACAGGCGATCATACGAATGCGTCGGTTCTGGAAAAGACCATTCCTTTTGCAGATCTGTTCTGAAGCCGACAATGAAAACCCGGTGACGATGTTGCGGCACTCCGTAATCCGCAGCATTGAGCAACCGATAAACAACCCGGTATGAAAGTTCCTGCTCGCGCCCACCGGTGTGATGTCTTTCAAGACGGGACAAATGACCATGCCACTCCTCATCCTGTTGCCGCTGAAACATAGGGTAGGTAAGCTGCAAGACAATATAATGAAAATAGCTTGAAAAACTCTGACGCAGCAATCCCTTCACATTCTCGAATACGAAGCACTGGGGTCGCAATTCACGCACCGCCCGAACAGCTTCCGGGAACATGTCGCGTTTATCCTGAAATGCCCGGTGCTTGCCGCCAAGTGAAAAAGGCTGGCAGGGCGGGCCTCCTGCAACCATGTCAACATATTGCGCCAAGTCCGGATAGCGAATTGACCGGACATCATCTGGAAACAATCGCCAGCCTTTTGCCAGGGGATGCCCGAGCGTTTCGTTCAACTTGAGTGTCGAACACGCATGTGCATTGCGTTCGATCAGTGCGGTATGATGCCATCCACTGCTTTCTAACCCAAGAGCCAGACCTCCCGCCCCGCTGAACAATTCAATTGAAGTCAGTTTTTTCTTCATTTTCCCCGATTACAATTCGACTTTGCCGATCATGTAGAAATCGTCTTCCGACCGGTCATCGACCCGCCCATCGACAATCATCTCCACACTGTCCAGCGTCTCGCCGATCCGCACAAACTGCCCCTTGCGTCCGGTGAATGCCTCGGCCACGAACATCGGCTGCGTCAGGAAGTACTGCAATTTACGGGCACGCTCGTACAAGGTCCGGTCCGCCTTGGAAAGCTCGTCGATACCGATGACGGCCACAATCCGACGCAGCTCGTCGTACTTGGTAAAGATACGCAAGACCTCCTGCGAGAGGTCGAAATGCCGCTGACCGACGATACTGGCGTCGAGGTTTGAACACGAGGAGGCCAGCGGATCGATGCCCGGATACAAGCCCAACTGCGTGCGTTCGCGCGA
>CAZOXS010000035.1:0-5538 GCA_964583785.1 uncultured Victivallales bacterium | reverse complement strand
TATTGCACCCGGATCGGGATGTCCAAAAAGTCACGCAGGCGCATCGCGGAGGCCGGTACACCTTGGACGGCGGCGTTGAGCTGGCGGGCGACTTCGGCGGTGGTCGTGCCATACAAGCGGGCCAGGACCGGGTCCACATGGACATCAACCTGCGACTTGTCGAAATACCAACTCCGCTGCAAGTCGGTCAAGCCGGGGATCTTGTGCAGCCGGGCGAGGCATTGCTGCGCGAGCCGGTCGAGCACGAGCGGATCCGGGCCACTGATAATGACATCCAGGGGGGCCTTGGTTGTGGCCATCGGTGTGGCACCGTATTCGCTGACCCGGAAACTCTTGATCCCCGGCAGTTGTCGCAACGCCTCGCGCCACTGCGCCTGGATCTCCCAGATCGAGTCCTCGCGCTGCGTACGGTCAACCAATTCCACGGTGCAGACGGCCGACTGCGCCGTCGCCCCGCCCGCCCCGAACGAGATGGCCCCGGGTTCGGAACCGACCACGGAAGAAACCCGTTTGACACCGGGATGCTTGTAGATCGTGGACTCAACGGCATTAAGAGTCTTCTCGACCTCATCCAGTTCTGCCGTGGCGGGCAGGTCAAAGGTGATCATGGCAATACCGGTATCCATCGGCGGCATCAACGCCCCGCCCAGCAAGGCGGGGATGTTACGCATACTGAGCAGGAAAAACACGGCGGCCAGCAGCAGGGTGACGCCGCGCCAGCGCAAGGCATGCCGCAAGATAGTGATGTAGAAGTCACGCACCCGTTCCACGAGTCGATCGAACGGTTGAACCATGCGTTCCAATAGGTTCTTGCGGGGCTTCTGGCGTTCTAGCAGCCAGGCGGCCAGCAGCGGCACGACGGTGAGCGCCACGATCAACGAGGCGACCATCGTCACCGCGATCACGAGGCTCAGACGCCCGATTGTGCGTGCGGGATAGCCACCAATCAGGATGATGGGCACAAGTACGGCAACGGTCGTCAACATGCCGGCGGTAATGGCCAAGGCAATCTCCTGGGTGCCCTCGAGTGCCGCCTGCTGTGCCGTGCAGCCTTTGCGTTCGCGGGCGTGACGATCAATGTTTTCGAGGGCTACCACGGCTGCATCCACGACCATACCGGTCGCCACGATCAACCCGGAGAGTGTGATCATGTTCAGGGTGTACGGCGTCAACCACAGCACGATGAAGCTGAACAGGAACGAGAGCGGGATGGCAATGCCGGCGATGAGGGCGGCCCGGGCCTGCGCCAGGAACAGGAATATCACGACAACGGTCAGCAGCACGGCCTGGACAATGGAGGAGACCATGCCCTCCATGTTGAGATCGATCAGTGGTTGCTGGTCCTGCGTGATGTCGAACGCGATATCCGGATAGTCCACTCGCAACTTGAGCAGCTCGTCCTTGACTCGTGCAATAGCAGCCACCGTGTTGCCGCCATCGGGCCTGATAATCCCCATGGCAATGGCCTGGCGTCCATTGCCATGATAGAGCGAACGCGGTTCGCGTTCAGTGAGTTCCACGGTGGCAATATCGGCCACCCGCAGCAACCCGCTGCCGGTATGCGGTAGCGGTAGTTCGGCAATGGCTTGCAGATCCGCGAATTCCCCCGCCACGCGCACAAGGTATTCGCTGCGATCGGTATGGATGTTGCCCGCCGGTGCAGAAATGTTGCGCACGGCCAGTGCCGCAATGACCTCGTCCAGGGAAAATGCGTGTGCCGCCAGCTTGTCGCGTTCGACACGGACCCGGATTTCGGGCTGGTGCGCGCCGAACACCTCAACGTCCGCCACGCCTTCGAGCCGCAGCAGCCGATCCTGGATCTGGTTTTCGGCCAGCAGGCGGATTTCCGGCAGCGTCCGGCGGGTATCCGCTGCCGGTGCCAGCGATAAGGTCATAAGTGGGCGGGCGGAAGCATCGCTGAGCCGATATATACGGGGAGCCTGGGCCGCTGCCGGCAAACCGGACTGGATGCGGGCAATGGCATTCTGGACATCCAGAATCGCCTGCCCGGGATCCGTTGCATACGTGAACTCGGCCGATACCGACGACACCTGGTCACGGCTGGTGCTGCGGATATTCACAATGCCGCCGAGCGTGTTGACCTCCTTCTCGACAATCTCGGTGATCTTGTCGCTGACATCGTCCGCACCAGCCCCGGGCCATACGGTAATCACCACGACTTGCGGCGGGAAGGTGTCCGGAAACAAATCCGTTGGTGTACTCATGAAACCGATCAGTCCCATGATGACGACCAGCAGGACGACAGCGGCAACGCCATGGCGATGCCGGAAGGAAAGACCGGTCAGCGTCATTGCACCACCTCTACCGGGTCGCCGGCCGAAAGGGTTGCCCAGCCGAGAAACGTGTTGCGCACAACCTGTGTTCCGGGGTCGATGCCCCGCACGGCCACGGTATCACCGGCCCGTCCCAGCAGCTCGACCGGACGGGCAACCAGCGTGCCATTGTCGGCCACGGCAAACACATGGTCTCCCCCATCGGGCGCCGGAATGAGAGCTGCGGTAGGTAGCAGGGCAACGTCGGACAACTGCCGGATCGTCAGCCGAATCGGAAGATAGGCCCCGGCCACCAGCCCGGTCACATTCGTGGCGTCGATCCAGGCTTCCGCCCGCATCATCCGGGCCTTGTCCAGCGAGGGATGCCAGGCGTGAATGGCAGATTCATGCGGGGAGTCGCCGACACGGAACCGGATGATGGCATCGGACGGAATTTCCGGCAGGTCTTTCTGGGGCACATCGAAGCTCACTTTCCAACGGTTCGTCGTCTGGATCTCGAAGAGCGACGCATTCGGGGCGGCCAGATCACCGGGATCGACCAAACGTTGGGCGACAGCCCCCTGAACCGGGCTGGTAATCGTGTAGTAGCCCAGCCGCGTCTCCAGTTCCTCCTTCTGCCGGGCCAGGGCCTCGATCTGGCTCTCGATCGCCTGACCGCCCAATCGGGCAGCCTTCAAGCGTCCTGCCACCTCGGCGTCCTTCTCACCCGTGCGATCGGCCTCGGTTTGAGGAATCGTGCCATTGGCGGCCAATGTTGTCTGGCGTTCCCGCTCGGCCTGCCAGAATGCATGCGATACCTCGAGGGCCGCGATAGTTGCACGATTGCCCTCCCGTTCCGCCTCTGCCTGGGCAACACGTGCCCCGGCGGCGGCAATGCCCTGCCGAATCTCCCGGTCATCCAGCAGGGCCAGCACATCCCCGGCGACGACCGCCGTCCCCTCGTCCACGCGGATCTCGCGCACCGCGCCGCTCACCCTGGCACGGATCCGGGCGGTCTCGAAGGGTTCCACCATGGCTAAATAGTCGTACGTAAGCGGCAGGTCCCCTTGCTGCACGGTAACCACCGTGACCACTTGCGGACGGTTGGCGTAGGCCGGAACCTGCTGCAGGGCGCGCTGCTTGCGCTTCACCAGCCCCAGCCCCACGACTAATACCGCCAGCACCACAAGGGTCACAATTCCCATTCGTATCTTTCGCTTCATTGATTGTCCTTTCATTACTCGTCCCCGACAGCCAGATGATACTGCGCGACGGCCCGATGGTAGGCCGCCAATGTCTGGGCATGACTGGTCTCCGCCTCCAGCAGGGCGGTTTGCGCGTCGAGCACGTCGGTGATCGAGCCCTGGCCGACATCGTATTTCTCGCGCTCGATGCGCAGCGATTCGCGCGCCTGCGCAATGGATACATCGGTCGCGCGGATGCGCTCGCGGCTGGCTTGCAGGTTGGCGAGGGCATTCTGCACATCGAGCCGGATACGCAGTTCCAGCTCGCGCAGACGCTCCTGCGTAGACGCCAACCGCGCCTGAGCGCCACGAACCTCCGCCTGGATACGCCCCCCCTGGAATAGCGGCATGGAAAGCGTCAGTCCGATGCTGCCGACATCCTCGTCACCGCTCGCGCCCTCCTGCTCCAGCGTGCTGCCTGCCGCCCAGCGCCTCCCGTAGGTTCCGGCCAGCGCAAGCACAGGGGCGTGCTCGCCGCGCACAGCATCCACGGCATGCGCCTGCGCAACGCATTGCGCCTGTGCCGCCTGGTAATCGCGACGTTGCGCCCGGGCAAGCGTCAGCGGATCCGGCGGCACGTCAAACGCCTGTAGGGATAACTCTCCCGCAATCTCCGGCAACCAATCCGGCTTGCCCTCCGCCCCCAGCAGATTCAGCAGGGTCTGTCGCTGGATCGTCAGGACATTGCGCTGCTCCACCAGTCTCTGCTCGAGATCCGCCAGCCGCACCTCCGTACGCAGCAGATCCACCCGGGCGGCCTTGCCCGCATCCAGCAATGCCTGTACGCGCTGCCGGTGCTCCTGCAGGGTTGTCTGCGAGAAGGCAAGGGAAGCGATGACCTGGCGCTGACCGAGAATGGCATAAAACACGCTCGTCACATTAAAGACCAGTTCGCCGCGCGTCCGGGCAAGCTGATGCTGCGCCGCGCGGGTCAGCAGCTCGGCGGCACGCATGGTGTTCATGATGCGCCCGCCTGTGAATAGCGGCAGGTTGACGACCACGTCAGCCGAATATTGGCCGCTGCTCCAGACGCCCGGTTCGCCGGGGGCCCGGATGCCGACCAACCGCTGTTCGTCCAGGAATTGCCGGTAGCCACCCTCGAGTGTCAACCCCGGCCAGCGCTGACTGGCAACCTGATCGCGTTGCGCCGCTGCTTCCGCCGCATTCCAATAGCCTTGCTGTATCGCCGGATTATGCGCCAATGCCAACGCCATGCAATCCTGCAGGCCCAGCGGCTGATCGATCGACGCCTCGGCAAAAGGCTCAGCCGCAACCGCTGCATCAACCGCTGCAACAGGCCCGTGAACGTCTGCCACCGGCACAAGCGGATCGGTTGGCTGCATCAAGGCGCAGCCCGTCATACCCGGAACCGACAGGACGAAGCATGCACGCCATGCCGTGCGCCGCAAATTCCGCATGGCGAACCGATCCCCGATCCATCGCTTCATAATCGACACCTTTCTATTCGTTAGACTCAAACGTCCGTCCCCCTGATGCCGCGCAGATACAGGCCAAACACGCCGTTTGTCTGTGTGCGCATCTGTTTAACGTTGCCCGCCAGCAGTGCTTGGATGATCAACCCCTGTATCGAGCCGATAAATAGCACCGCAGCCGCGTTCGTGTCAATGTCCGCGGCCAGTTCCCCCGCCTTTTTGCCAGCCGCGATCAGCACCGCCAGCCGGTCGGCATAGTGCGCCATGATCGTTTGCGCGACACGTTTGGCGGGCGTCGTTCCCGGGCGCTGCAATTCGCTGAGCAGAATACGCGGCACCCCCGGCATCCGTACGGCAAAATCCACATGCGCCTTAAACATCGCCTCTAATGCGGCCGTCGGCGATTCCGCTGCCGCTGCCGCCGCATCCAGCCGGCCGAGCAGATGCCCGGCCACCCAGTCCATGACGCCCTCCCAGATGGCGTCCTTGGTCGGGAAATGCCGGAAGAGCGCCCCCTGCGTGATCTGCATGCAGTCGGCAATGGCGCCAGTGGTGATTTCCGCCGGATTCGTGCGCGCGGCAAGGTCG
>CAZOXS010000034.1:0-3342 GCA_964583785.1 uncultured Victivallales bacterium | reverse complement strand
AGCCTGCTCAAAAATGGTGATTCCAGCCCATCAGGCTGTCCAAAACCCCTCACGTGCGCAGCATCCGCCATTTTCCCTTGCAGAACCCCTCGTGGTTTCCGGCTTCAAGCGGAAACCACGAGGGGTTCTGCAAGTGCCTCCTTTATCTGAAATTGTCTGCACGTACTTCTTTCCGCGGAACTCAAACTCGGAATCAACCCCCTTGTCCTTGGCCAATGCGCCAAATACTCCAAACAGTGATGCACACATAATGACAATTGCTCCTTTCTTCATCCTCGATCTCCTTTTGTATTATTCTTTATCCCAACGCTGTGAATCAGGTTTTGACGCGCGAGCGGCAATAGCCTGCATTCATCTTGTTGGCAGCTCCTTCTGCCAGATTATTCTGTGAATTTTCTTCTCTCTCCCCTTTCCTGGATTGAGAAACACAAACGGAGGGAACATGCCGACCCACCGGTCGGTATAGTTCACCGTGATCTCCGTCAACTCCGGTTGCTTGGCCGTTAGATCAAAACGGATGTATTCCCCTCCGTTTGCACCAATGTTGTAAATATGGTTTGCCGTGAAAGAGAGATGCTTGCCGGGAGTGTGATCGTGCAGATCTATGGCAAAGAGCTTCATCGACATTGATTTCTCAAGTTCTCCTTCAGCCTTCGCCTGAGCCATGACCGTATTCTTCAGCACTTGTGTCTTATCGAGATAAAGCGTATCAAACAGTACGGCTTCTGCCTTCGCGAATGACATGGGGTATTGCCTTGTAGTTGCACAGCCGGAAAGCAGTGGGGCCAAGAAGACGGCAAGCAACACGGCGGGCACCGGAACGATCAGCATCAGTTTTGTTTTCATTTTCATCTTGCTGCCAACGCTTGCCTGAACCTTTTCAGGAAGTCGTATTCGACTTCCTGAAATAGGTTGGTACCGGTTGTTGCCATGGTTGATGGGTGGAAGGGACAGCCAGCTTTAAGGCTGGCTGGCTGTCCCTTCCACTCTCAACCAGGGCGGCGCTTTTTTGTTTTCAAAGAGGGTGCCTCCCTGCAGGTCGTGCAAAAAGAGGCAATACTCCGCGAGGAGCATGTCATACACTGCGTGCATAGCGGCAACAGGTTGTTCGGTAGCATTACGTTCCCGGCCTGTGTCATAAAGGAGGCACCCATGAACAGCATATTCAGGAAACGGAACCCGGATGTCCAGAAATTATTTGACAGTGCAGGACGCCCGGAAAAGGTCATGTGCATCCCGTTTGATTACGCGAAGAAGACCCATACCGCCATGGTCTGCAATGGCCGTGGCGACTGCCTGCGCGGCGCGTTCAATGTCGAGAACAACCGCAAGGGCATCGACTATCTGCTCGGCATCGTCAAGGGCCTGTGCCGCAAGCACACAATCAATATCACGCATGTGTTCTTCGGCGGGGAGGATGGCGGGGCCTATTCCTTCAACTTTATCCATGCACTGGTCTCGCGCGGGTTCCTGGTTCTGGGCATCAATTCGCAGCAAGCCAAGAAGGAACGGGAAAGTACTACGGCCAGCAGTGATCTGATTGATACGGTCGGGGTGGCCGGCATGATGCTCAAGATGCGAGGGCGCACGATCGGTGAGGCCACGGCACAAGTCCATTCCATAAAACGTTTGCGCAGGCAAAGGGGGGCACTGCTTAAAGCGCATTCCGCCTGTGCCCACCGGGTCTACCGTGTTGTCGATGAACTCTTTCCGGGGTTCCTGGACGTTGAGTTGTCAGGCGTTATGCCTTTCGGCAAAGCCTCGCTATGGCTCATGGACGAGAACTTCTCTGCCGCCTCGATCCTGGCCCGGCAGCGCCCTGCCCTGGTGCGCCATCTGCGCGAACGCCAGCTCAGGGATCCGGAGGGGGCGGCCGACAAGCTCAAGGAACTGGCCCAGATCGCCCTGCCCCCGCCCGAATGCATGATTCCGGCCTTGCAGCGCTCACTGCATGAGGAAATGGCCGTGTATGGCCTGCTCGATTCGTCGATGAACAGCCTGGATACCGACATCGCCAAACTGCTCGCACACACGCCTGGCGCCATGCTCACCACCATCCCCGGCATCGGCCTGAGCTGGGCGCCGGGGTTGTATGCCGAACTGGGTGACCCGCTCCGTCGCCGCAATGTCCACAGCATGGCCGCGCTCGGCGGCATCGTGCCGCGATCAAAGCAGACCGGCGGACCGGAAAAGCCCGCCGTTACCGGGCATCGCGGGAAAAACTGCTCCGCCTTCCTCAAGCACATTCTCATGTCCGGGGCGGTGAGCATATCGCAATACGGGCATCCCGAGATGCGCCAGGCGTACCAGACCGACAAGGACATGGGGCGCGATGCCCGTGCCCGCCTGGCCCAGCGGCTGCTGCGCGCCAGCCTCTACCTCATCGACAACCAGTCCTTCTTCCTGCCGCCCTCGCTGCATCGCGGGGCCACCCGCGACCAGCTCCGTGAATACTACGCGCAGGCATGGCCCAAGGTGCTCATCAAGTGGCGCGACAGCGGCGCGATCAAGGACGCCGTGGCCGAGGGCTCACCCCTGCGGCGGTGGCGTGACATGGCCCAGGAACTATATGGCTTAGAACTCGATCTCACATCCCCCCAGACCGGGCGGAAGTGACCGGAAGACGAAGAGCTGGCGGACAGCCGGTTGGCTCGAATAATAGGGTGCCATCCGATCAAGGATTGGTTTGCTGGAGAATGCCAACGGCTGTCCGCTTTTCCCCATTGAAGGGACTTCCACTTATTTGACACTTTGGCATGCCCCCGTTCCGCGTGGGTATTGCCTCCGTTTACCAGCGTGTGGAGCGCGAGTACAGCCGTCTTTGCCGACGTCCGTCCGCCTCTCTTCTCTTCCGATTCACTTTGCGCCAGTCGCTCGACGACGCAAAAACCCTGCTTTCGCTGGGCACCTCACCGGTCTGCCTTCTCATCTTTTTTGAAATTTATCGTTGACTCGGAGCAGACACTCTCCACCGGCTTGTTAGCAACTCATTTCTTTTTTTTCTTTACCCATCGGTCGGTTATCCAATCATAGACGACGTTGGTCTTGTGGTCGATCTTGTGGTTGAGTGTGCCATCGGCATTCTCGTCTATCAGAGTAATTGTGTCGTTTCCGTCTTCGTCTCGAAGATGAATCATGAACTTGCTGACCACACCATCGCTATGCGTGTAGTCAACGAAAGATCGGCCACCAACGAAGGCGGTGGCGTGGGTCGATTGCGTTGAAAACAGATTATGGTTCCCTTGGGCGACGAGGAGCAGGTCACCGGCTCCGTCTGATCCGTAATGAATCTGGTATGGACCAATCTCGACAACGCGTGAACCGGTCGAGTAGCCGAATGTG
>CAZOXS010000033.1:0-8394 GCA_964583785.1 uncultured Victivallales bacterium | reverse complement strand
AGCCTGCTCAAAAATGGTGATTCCAGCCCATCAGGCTGTCCAAAACCCCTCACGTGCGCAGCATCCGCCATTTTCCCTTGCAGAACCCCTCGTGGTTTCCGGCTTCAAGCGGAAACCACGAGGGGTTCTGCAAGTGCCTCGCTAATTTAGCGAATTGAGCGAATTGGAATGGTTTTAACCTCTCCCTTGTGAGCACTGCGTGGTCACAAGCACCGTCATCCCCCCACTCGTTGTGCACAAAAATTCGTTGCGCGACATGCCCCGCATTCGTTGGCGCGAAGTGCAAAAACCGCATTGACAGACCCTACCCGGAATCCGACAATCGCACCACATTGGAAACGCACACCGGAAGGAGGTGCCACGACATCGATAACGCTGTAGCCTGTTGATCGTATTGCCTTTGTTAACCCCGCCTTTCCCGCACCGGGAGAAGCACAATCAAGGAGCGGTCATGGAAGAGAAAAGCACCATCGGTCTGTTGTTCGATCTGTCGTTCAGCGAATTCGTCACCACCCGTGTCATCAAGGTCCTCTTTATCCTGGGCGTGATCGGGGCTGGCATCGGCTCGTTGACGTTCATCGTGGCGGGATTCTCCGGCGGATTTCTCAAGGGGCTGCTGTTCCTGCTCCTTTCCCCCCTGGTGTTCCTGCTCTGGACGCTCGGCGCCCGAATCTGGTGCGAGCTGATCATCGTCGCCTTCCGCATCGCCGAGAACACCAGCCGCCTCGTCGAACAAGGGAAGGCGCAGGAGTAAAGTCGAAAGCAGAAAGTCGAAAGTCGAAATGGCTTCTGCTCGGATTTTCTAGTCTTCAACGTTAGACTTCAGACTACAGTCCGCATGCCTTCTTCGAATTACGAGAACGGCGACGAGAACGGATTACGAGTAGGGTAACCACAATCGTTTACCGTTCTCGTCGCCGTTCTCGTTCACCGATTTCTGCTTTCTGTTTTCTGTTTTACTTATCGCCTTTCCCCAAAAGTGTTCAATTTTAAGGTTCGCCTTGGCGGGTAGCATGGCATACGATTCCGGAATTGTTAACCCCCCGAGGAGAAAACCGGATGCCCGCACAGATGGAACTGACCCAGGTCGAGCGCGACAAGCTCGAGATAAATCCCGATTTCGATTTTGGCGAGATCGGCAAGCGCGACATCGATGCGCTCACGCCCAACGAGATCGCCATGTTCAAATGGTCTGGTGTCTACCATCAGCTCCAGCGCGGCTACTTCATGATCCGCCTGCGTATCCCCGGTGGCCTGCTCACCAGCGCGCAACTGGCCCGTGCCGGCGAGCTGGCCACGACCTACGGGCAGGATCAGCTCTGCATCACCACGCGCCAGACCCTCCAGTACCACTGGATCCGCCTGGCCGATATCCACCAGATCCTCGACGGCATGAAACCGCTCGGCATCATCACCCGCAACGCCTGTGGCGATGTCTGCCGCAATGTCGTGAGCTGCTCGCTGATGGGCGTCTGCCCTCACGAGATCGCCGACACGGCCAGCGTGGTCATGGCACTGGCGGATGATCCGGTCCTGCGCGACCAGCAGCGCAACCTGCCGCGCAAACACAAGATCAGCGTCAGCGGCTGCGCCTCCTCCTGCGGCCAGGCGCTGATGAACTGCCAGGGCTGGTACCCGGTCACGCGCACCGCCGCCGATGGCACGACCGAGACCGGCTGGGCACTGACGGCGGGCGGCGGGCTCGGTTCGCTCCCCCACATGGGCCAGCTGATCTTCGCCTGGGTGCCGGCTGAACTGGTCGTGCCGGTCGCCCGGGCCGTCGTCGAGAGCCACAACCGCTACGGCAACCGCCGCGTGCGCAAAGTCGCCCGCCTCAAGATCGTGGTCGCCGAGATGGGCGTCGAAACCTATCGCCAGCGTTTGCTTGAGATCCTGACCGAGAGCGGCGTGAGCGGGATCGAACGGCTGGAGGCCGCCGATGCCGCCCCCGCCCTTGGTGCCATCCCCTACGCGGGCGAGGGCGTCATCCCGCAGCGCGACCAGGACCGCTGCACGGTGCGCGTGATCATCCCGCGCGCGGAGCTCAGCGGCGGCGACGCCGTGCGCTTTGCCGGCTGGGCCGCCGAGTACGGCAGCGGCATGGTGGCCCTGACCAACCGCCAGAATCTGGAGATACGCGACGTGCCGGCGGCGCGGGTGGCCGACCTGCAAGCCTGCCTGCACGCGGCTGGCTGGCGTACCGAAGGCTTCGAGATGCTGCCCGACATCGTCGCCTGCGTCGGCACCACGCTCTGCAACCTGGCTGTCTCGGATACGCCCGCCGTCTACCGCCATCTGACCGAGGCCTTTGCCGCAGACCGGGAGCTGACCGACGCCGTCGGCCCCCTGCGGATCCACATGAACGGCTGTCCGAATTCCTGCGCCCAGCACTGGATCGCCGATATCGGCCTGCGCGGACGCCGCTTCCGTAATGACGAAGGGGGTAGCGAAGAAGGCTTCGCCCTCTTCGCCGGTGGCCGCCTCGACGCCGCCGGCCATGTCGGCGAGCATGTCATCGATATCGCCTCGACCGATGCCGTACCGGCCATCCGCGGCCTGCTGGCACTCTACCTGGAGGAACGTACCGACGGCGAGACCTTCGGCGACTACGCCCGCCGCACAGGCGGCAGCCAGCTCGGCGAAAAACTCGCCGAGACGCTCGCCCTGCCCCCGCATGAACCGCTCAACCAGCGCAACCTGCGTCTGCAGCAATCCCTGGTGAACGTCTTCGAGGAAGTGAGGCAGCCATGACCGATCCCCTGCATGATGTCAAGAAGCGTGCCCGGCTGCTGCTGCGCCTGGAACAGCCCAACGCCGCCATCAACATCCTGCGCGTGCCGCCGTCACGCACCGACGCCGAGCTATGCGCCCTGCTGGCGGAAGCCTACTTCAGGCGTGGCGATGCCAAGGGTGATGTCTACAGCTCGTCGTTCTTCGCCGCCCGCGCCGAGGCCCTCGGCGCCGGCTCGCGCGCCCTGCTCGCGATCCGCGCCATCGGGGCCTTCCGTAAGGCGGACTACGCCGAGGCCTGCGCCCTGTTCAGCCGCCTGGTCGACGCCGACAGCTCCCCGAACGCGCACTACATCCTCGGGCTCGCCTGCCTGCATGCCGGCCGTCTGGCCGAGGCGCGCCAGTGGCTCAGCGCCGCCCTGGCCATCGACCACCTCAACCCCGACACGGTCGAGGCACTGGGGGCGGTAGCACAAGCGGAACGTGGTCATTCCGATGCGGGGGTAGAACCCGTGCCGATTCCGGCTAAAGCCGGTACTACAAACACGTTTTCGCCCGCATCCAACGCGTTTGTAGTTCCGCCTTCAGGCGGCAAGGCCCATAAGGGGGCAGGAAAAGGGACTATGAACACGTTTCAGCGCCCAGCCGCGACGCTGGGCGGCATCGCCGACAAGCGTCCCGCCGACACCCCCACCGCCTACCGGCACAACGCGCTCTCGCGGCTGGCCGGCACCGGCCGCGCCGCCAGGGACATGCACTGGCTGGCGGTCAACATCCCCTGCCAGGAAGCCTGCCCGGCGCACACCGATATCCCGCGCTACCTGACCGACATCTACGACGGCAACTACGAGGCCGCCTACCGCACCAACCTGCTCGACAACGTCTTCCCCGCCGTGCTGGGCCGCGTCTGCGCCCGCCCCTGCGAGAAGGTCTGCCGCCACGGCTGGGAGGGGCTGGGCGAGTCGGTCGCGATCTGCTTCTCCAAACGCGCCGCCGCCGATTTCAACCCCCACGCCGAGCCCGTCGTGCTCGAACCGCTGTTCCCGCCTAGCGGCAAGCGCGTCGCCGTGGTCGGCAGCGGTGTGGCCGGCCTCACCGCCGCCCGCGAGCTGGCCCGCTGCGGCCACCAGGTCACGGTCTACGAGAAGCACAGCCGCCCCGGCGGCATGATGAACCAGGGGATTCCCGTCTTCCGGCTGCCGCGCGAGCACATCGAGCGCGAGATCGAGCAGATCCGCCGCCTCGGCGTCGAGATCCGCTGCAACGCGGCGGTCGGCGATGCCGTCGCGCTCGACGCGCTGGTCGCCGACCACGATGCCGTGGTGCTGGCGGCTGGCACGCTGCGCCCCAACCTGCTCGACATCTCCGGCAGCGAGCTCGAGGGCATCCTGCACGGGCTCGATTTCCTGCTCGAGACTAATGAGCACGGCGACGGTCCGATCGGCCGCGAGGTGGTCGTCATCGGCGGTGGCTTCACCGCCATGGATTGCGCCCGCACGGCCAAGCGCCTCGGGGCGAAACTCGACGCCCCCGCCGACACGGACTGGCAAACGCTCCCGCTGGCGCAATCCAAGGCAAACGTCAACGTCTACTACCGGCGTTCGGTCCAGGAGATGCTGGTCACCCCCGGCGAGATCGAGGAACTCGCCCACGAGGGCATCGGCATGTTCACCCTCGTCAGTCCCGTCGCCTACCTCGGCCAGAACGGCCGCGTCACCGGCGTCTGCTTCGTGCGCACCCGCCTGGGCGAACCCGACGCCAGCGGCCGCCGCCGCCCGGAACCGATCCCCGGCAGTGAGTTCGAGGTGCCGGCCGACCTGGTGTTGCTGGCGACCGGCCAGTTTCCCGACACCGCCTTTATCGAGGGTCAGCTGCGCGAGGCACTGGTCGCCAGGGACCAGTGGATCAAGAGCGGCGGCACGCCCGCCACGGCCCACCCGAAGGTGTTCGCCGCCGGCGATTTCGCCAACGGGGCATCTTCGCTGATCGACGCCATCGGCCACGCCAAGACCTGCGCGCGCGCCGTCGACCAGGCACTAATGGGCACCCGCCGGCTCGAGGATGTCGCCCTGATCGAGGACGACACCGCCACCCGCCGTATCCGCGAGATGGACGCGGTCCCGCTGCAGCCCATGCCGGTTCTGCCGCGCGTGGCACGCAACCTGACCGCCGAAGTCGAGACCGGCTATGACCCGCCACTGGCCACCGACGAGACCCAGCGCTGCTACCGCTGCCACTACAAGTACGAGATCGACTCCGATAAGTGCATCTACTGCGACTGGTGCATCAAGGCCAAACCAAGGCCCGACTGCATCGTCAAGGTCAGCGAGCTGGTCTACGGCGAGCGCGGCGAGATCACCGGTTTCGTCCGCGCCACCGGCAGCGAGGACACCCACCTGATCCATATCAACCAGGAAGACTGCATCCGCTGCAACGCCTGCGTCGACGCCTGTCCGGTCGACTGCATCAGCATCCAGAAGGTGTCGCGGGGGGTAGGGAAGCAGACCGCAGACTGCAGACCGCAGACCACAGACGCTTTTGCTCGGGGTTTTTAACCGCGAATACACAGAAGAACACAGAAGCTTATGCTCGGTGTTTAACCGCGAATTTAACGAATTGAGCGAATTGGAATTGTTTTACTAGTTCATTTGTGACCACTCCGTGGTCACAAGCACCCACTCAGCAAACAAGGAGCCCCCCAAATGCCCACCCACCCACACACCCACACACCCACACACACCTACCCCCTCCTCTTCGCCCCCGTCTACAAGGACTACCTCTGGGGCGGCAATCGCCTCGCGCGCCAGTACGGCCGTACCGGCACCCCGGCGATCTGCGCGGAATCCTGGGAGATCGCCGACCGGCCCGAGGGCATGAGTGTGGTCGCCAACGGTTCCCTCAAAGGCCGCACGCTGCATGAACTGGTCGAGATGTGGGGGACGGCCCTGACCGGCGACGACGAGCCGGTCTTCCCGCTGCTGGTCAAGCTGATCGACGCCCGTCAGGATCTCAGCGTCCAGGTGCACCCGAATGACGCGAACGCGCACCGCACCGGCGGCGAGCCCAAGACCGAGATGTGGTACGTGCTCGAGGCCGAGCCCGCCGCGCGGATCTATGCCGGCCTACAGCCCGGCTGCACCCGCGCGCGCTTCGAGGCGGCCCTGCAGGCCGGCACGCTCGAAACCGAGGCCCTCGCCGCCGTCCCGGCCAAGCCCGGCCGCGCGGTCTTCGTGCCCGGCGGGCGCGTCCACGCCATCGGCGCGGGCTGCCTGCTGCTGGAGATCCAGCAGAACTCCAACACCACCTACCGCGTGTACGACTGGAATCGGACCGACGCCCAAGGCCGCCCGCGCGAACTGCACCTGGCACAGGCGATGGAGGTCATCGAGTGGGACAACGCCGCGCCGGAAGTCTGCTCGCCGCGCTCCCGTCCGGGCGAGGGTCCCAACACCGTGGCCGACATCATCGCCTGCCCCTTCTTCGCTAGCGAGCGCCTGGTTCTCAACGCCCCCGAGCCGGTTGAGCACGACGGCAGCGGCTTCCACATCGTTTTCGCCGTCAGCGGCACGGTCCTGATCGGGGCCAACGGCACCGTCGCCACGGCCGACCCCGGCACCACCTGCCTGATCCCCGCCGCCGCCACCCACTACACCCTGACCCCGGTCGGCGGTCCCGCCGTGGTGATACGGGTTACTAAGTAAAGTTGAAAGCTGAAAGTCGAAATGGCTTATGCTCGGCTTTTTCTAACCGCTAATTAATCTAATTTGAGCCTCAGCTAATTATTGATATTCTGATTCGTCCAATTCGAAAAATTCGTGGTGAAATCCCCAGCGCTGCAAGTTTCTGTGTCCTTCTGTGTCTTCTGTGGTTAATTCTTGCATTTACGGTCAGGGAGTGGCAACAATTCCTTAGTCAATACAACCTGAAAGGAACACCATGCAGAACCGCGCCTTGTACTGCCGTTTGGCCGCCGCCCTCGCCGTCGCCGCCCTGCCGCTGGCCAGCCTGGCAGGTACGCCGCGCGACCCTGCCGCCAGCCGCCAAATCTACAGCGACATCCATGAGCGGCTCGACCCCGGTGGCGACCTGATGGTCATCGCCAACATCGACGGTCTGGTCGAGAAGGCCATGGACGCTGTCCGTGAGATCGCCGCCCTCGCCCCGGCCATGCCGGGCGAGGAAAATCCCGCCGACATGCTCGCCAAGGTATCCGACTTCCTCAAGCGCAACGGCTTCTACGCCATCAAGGGCGTCGGCATGAGCGTCGTGCCGCGCACCGACGGACTGAACGCGGTCAAGACCTTTGTCGCCCGTGATGCCGCCGCCGCCCGTCTGCCGCTCTGGCTGGCCCTGGTCGGCGGCAGCCCCTCCACCATGAAGATCCACGCCTACCTGCCGAAGGACACCGTCCTCGTACGCTCCGGCACGGCCGATCTGCGTGCCCTTTGGCAGCTCGTGCGTGCGGGGGTGACGGAGATCGGCGGCAGCGAGGCCTCCAGCGGCATGGATAGGGCACTGGCGATGGCGACCGCCCAGGCCGGGGTGAGCACCGATGCCCTGATCCAGTCGATCGCCCCCGAAGGCGCCATCTCGATCCAGCTTTCCTCGACCGCCACGGTGTCGATCCCGCTGGATGGCACCCAGGCCATCAGCATTCCGGCCCCGTCGCTGCTGCTGGTCACCGCCGTCAACGACAGCACCATCATCGACACCGTCAAGCAGGCGTTTGCGCAGAATCTGCAGATGCCGCTGCCGGAAGTGCGCCTCGGCGATGCCACGGTCTACACCATCCCCTTCCCCATCCCAGCCCCGTTCCCGATGCAGCTCACCCTGGCCACCCACGGCAACACCCTGCTGATCGGCACGACCTCGGCGGTGGTCACCGACGCCCTGGAAGCCGCCACCAAGGGCGGCGGGCTTAATTCCCAGCCTGAATTCACCGCCGCTTTTCCGGCCGCCACACCGAACAGCGGCATCCTGTTCATCAGTAGCCGTCTCGGCCAGGCCCTCAAAACCGCTCGCGACCAGATGCTTGGCCAGATGCCCGTCGGCAGTGAGGAATTGGCCGCCTTCAACCAGATGCGCAACCTGATAGACCAGAATCTTGATACTCGCACGGCATTCGCATTCTACAACCTGCGTACCGGGGTCCTGGCCACCGGCACCAGCGCCTCGGGCGGCCAGCAGCTTGTCGGCTCGATGGTCGCGGCCCCGGCGGGGATGATGGCGGCCATCGCCATCCCCTCGTTCGTCAAGGCCCGCTCCACGGCCCGGCAGAACGCCTGCATCAACAACCTGCGCCAGATCGACTCCGCCAAGGAGCAATGGGCGATGGTGGAGAACAAGAACAACGGTGATCCGGTTGACGAGGCCGGTGTCGCGGCCTACATAAAGGGTAACGCCATCCCCGCCTGCCCGCAAGGCGGAACCTACACCATCGGCCCGATCGGCACCGCCCCGACCTGCTCGCATCCGGGGCACGGGCTGCAGTAAAGCAGAAATGGGGAAAGCAGAAAGCAGAAAGTAACTACTCAGGTCAATATATGACAAGATTTACAGGATCGGCAGGATTTGGTCCAGCCGGAAAAACAGGGCGATGCGGCTCCGCTATGGATCAGGGATGGGGATGAGTGCGATTACGATAGGGAAGCCGTCCCAGCCGTT
>CAZOXS010000032.1:0-7067 GCA_964583785.1 uncultured Victivallales bacterium | reverse complement strand
TTGCCCTTCGCTACTGGGGTGCGCGCGATAAGTTCAGTCCTGAGCGGAGGGCAAAGTGGGGCTGGCTGATGGAGCGGGTCATTCTGCTGGATAAACTCCCTGCGGAAATGGAGGAGGTTCTGGGCAATCCGGAAATAGCGGCAAAACGGGAGAGGCTGAAAAAAGATCTGACTGAATTACAAAGCGACCTGGAGAAGCTCCCTGCCCCGGAGGCGATGACTGTGGACGAGATGCTCGACAAAGTTTTTCAGGTCATGGAGATCGAGAAGCAGAAGCTTGAGAAAGATGGCGTGGACCTGAATGGCAGGAAAGAAGCCCTGACTGCCAATCCGTTCTGAGCAAGGAGCGGACAGGGAGATTGCGGGATTCCCGGCATAGAAATGTCCGAGATCCCGCCGGCTACGTGCTGTCTGATTGCGGTCTGGATGAAGGAAGAGGTATAAGGAGTATGGCTGATACGACATGGTTTGCACACGATCGGTTCGGTATGTTCATTCACTGGGGGCTTTACTCGGTACCTGCCGGTGTCTGGAAAGGGAAGAAGATCAGGAAAAACTACTCTGAGTGCTGGGAGGAACATTCCAGCGAATACATGCCTTTCCGTCGACAGGAAGAGCTGATCGGGTTGATCCATGCTTGCCGTTCGTCCTGTCTTGTCAACAGCCGGATTAATTTTGCGTCACCATCAGACCGTTGCGACTACCTTTCCATGATGGACAACTGTTTTCCTGATACAACGTTTGACAAAGCGTGGGAGACATCGGGTATTCTTGAGAGCGGTCAACCCGTCAGAACCCAGACCTCCGATTGCGGAACCTGGGTCTCCTTTCCAAAGGAGGCCAGTGGTCTTCTGCTTCCAGTAATCAAGGTTGAAATAAATCCCAGAGGTTAAGCATGACAGGGCTTCCGAATATCGTTTTTATCATGGCTGACGATATGGGGTATGGTGATTTAGGGTGCTATAACCCGGACAGCAGTATTCCCACGCCGAATATGGACAAGTTAGCCGCGGAAGGCTTGCGTTTCACGGATGCCCATTCATCATCTTCCGTCTGCACGCCATCACGGTATAGTGTGATAACCGGCCGGTATTGCTGGCGTACCTCCGTTTCGGAAGGTGTTATCGGTGGGTATTCCCCCCCATTGATTGAGCCGGAGCGCCCGACCGTGGCCTCCCTGCTGAAGAAGCAGGGCTATCACACGGCCTGCATAGGAAAGTGGCATATCGGCTCAACATTCCATGACAAAGCGGGCGCCCCGACAGACCGCGAGGACAAGGTCGATTTCACGCAGCCCGTGGCAGGCGGGCCGACTGCGCTCGGCTTTGACTATGCCTACTACAACGCGGGTTGCGGTACATGTGCACCGCCTTATGGGTTCATTAAGAATGATCGTTTTGTCGGTGATTCCTTTTTCTACTATGACTGTGCGGGTATTGCGTACGATATGAGTTCGGGCATGATGGCCAAGGGGTGGGTAACCAGAGATGCAGACGTCATCATTGCGAAAAAAGCGACCGCCTATATTGAGGAACGTGCGAAATCGAAAGATCCTTTCTTCCTCTATCTGGCACCCAATGCACCGCACGAGCCGTGCGCCGAAGCCACCGTTCCGGAGTTCGCAAGAGGTAAGAGTAAGGCAGGGCACCGCGGGGATCTCGTCTGGCTTTTCGACTGGATCGTCGGCCAGGTCGTCGAAACCCTGGAAAAGACCGGACAGGCCGAAAACACCCTGCTGATCGTGACCAGCGACAATGGCGCATTGCCGGGCGATTCCGTTTTTGGAGCGGATGGGAAACGCGTGCTGGCAAACCGGGCCAGACGCGAGTTCGAGTATGCCTGTCACGGCCATAAGTCGTGCGGCGATCTACGTGGCTACAAGGCGCATATCTGGGAGGGTGGACACCGAGAGCCTCTGATTGCACGTTGGCCTGGAAAAATCGCGCCTAACGCAATATCCGACCAATTGATCTGTCTCTCGGACTTCATGGCCACCTGTGCCGCCATCGCAGGCAGCCGTCTGCCGTCGCCGTCTGCCGAAGACAGCTACGATATGCTGCCGGTATTTCTGGGCAAAGCGGACCGCCCCGTCCGCGATGCCTTGGTCCACCACTCCAGCTTCGGTGTGTTCTCCGTGCGACAGGGCAACTGGAAGGCCATCTTTGACTGTGCCGATTCCGGCGGCTGGCCGACGCCCCGCGGCACCCATCCACAACCGGGTTCACCAGGGCAATTGTATGATATTGGCGTTGATCCCGCTGAACAGCACAATCTCTGGAGCGACCGACAGGATGTGGTGTCCCGACTGAGCGATCTGCTCGACCGCTATAAGGAAACTGGCCGCAGTGCCCCAAGCCCATCGAAGTGGGTTGACGCCGAGGATAGTGGCGATAAAGCCTCGCTGGAATGAGAGTCAGGTTTGACGCAAAAGGGCACAGGCTTTGCCGTGTTTAGATACTTTTGTGTCAGGCCAATATGCGTTACTATCAAATGAATTCCTTTAGCGTAAAGGAATGGTCGCGGTGAAAATCAAGAATGCCTTGACAGAACGGGTCGGGTATAAAGGAGCGGACGAATGAAACAGATCAGGATGCCTATTGTAGTGCTGGCAATTAGCGTGTTGGCCGTATTTGGTGCGCAAGCAGCGGAAGTCAAGGCTGCTACCCCTGCAAGGGCTGAAAAGGTAAAGCCCTATGAACCCGAAGAGGGCAAGACCAATGGGGAGCGCTGGTGGCGCGGGAATAACAGCAGGATCATGCACGACATCGCGAAGATGGATGGCAAAATCGATATTGCGATTGTCGGGGATTCCATCACCGCTCGCTGGCGCGGAGAGTTGTGGGAGAAGCACTGGGGCGCATACAGGGCCGTAAACATGGGAATCGGGGGAGATCAGACGCAGCATGTGCTCTGGCGTCTCCAAAATGGCAACCTCGATGGATACAAGGCGAGGTTGTTCATCGTCATGATCGGCACCAACAATATGTGGGACAAAAATGCCGATCCTAATGATGTTGCCTTGGGCGTGAAGGCGATTCTCGATGAGATCGCGGCCAGGCAGCCGCAAGCCAATATCCTCCTGCTTGGCATCTTCCCCACGGGCGAGAAACCTAATCCAGGCCGCGAGAGGCGGGGAGAGGTCAATCAGCTGATTTCGAAGTTTGCAGGCGGAAAAGTTCATTACATGGATATAGGCGACAAATTCATCGACCCCGACGGCATCATCAGCAAGGAGGTCATGGGTGACTCCCTGCATCTTGCCCCCAAGGGCTATGACATCTGGGTGGAATCCATCAGCGGCAAGGTGGAAGAACTGCTGGGGCGTTCTAAACAATGAAATATATCGCCACAACTGTTATGGCACTGGTGATATTTTCCGGCGGTATGTGCTTAGGCCAGCAGATGCCGTGGGAAAATTCGGAGTATACCAGGGATATCCCTGCAACGCAGGCTGATTCGCGAGCCAAGGAAAGAGCCGAGGGCGGCTGGATTGCGTTTGTAAAGCATCATGAGAACCGTAAACAATGGGTGACTGGGAAGGATGTTGACCTGCTCTTCATAGGGGATTCAATCCTGTTCGAGTATCGTCGCAGCGGGAAGGAAGTATGGGACAAGTACTATGGCGGCAGGAATGCGGAAAATATCGCTTCGAGCGGAGATGCGACCCAGCATATGCTCTGGCACTTTCAAGATGGCGGGCTGGACGGCATGAAGCACCGGAACCCGAAGGTTGTTGTGCTATTGCTTGGCACTAACAATCGGGGGGAACCCGAGAATGCCGGACAGGACACGGCGGTCGGCGTATTGGCCTTGCTCAAGGAACTGCACCATAGGCTACCTGAATCCAGGATTGTTCTGATGGCGCTGCTTCCACGCGGCTGGACTGCTAAAGACCAGTGCAGAATCCGAAACAATCAGGTCAACCAGATTATCCGGACGTATGCTGACAACAAGACCGTATACTGGCTTGATATCGGCGCTGTTTTTATAGACGGCGAAGGCAACCTGAACAGAGACTTGATGAAAGACGCTGTACACCCCAATCTGAAGGGATACTACGCCATGTCCGAAGCCATGGAGCCCATGCTTAAAGAACTGCTGGCTGAATAATTCAAAGGCGTTGGACGCATAATGACTAACTGAAGGCAGGGAAAAGGGATGCGCAGGTTGAGCCTGAACGGCAGGTGGAAGGTAGAGTGCGCGCAGCGCCAGATCTCGATATCGGCAGAAGTGCCGGGGAGCCTGTATGACGATCTTCTGAGGGCCCGCAAGATCCCTGACCCCTATTACCGCGATAACGAGAAAGACTGCCTGTGGATCGGCCAAAGCGATTGGCGTTTCAACCGTGAATTCGATTTGGAAGACGGAATGCCGGATCGTAAGCGGGTTGTGCTTAGATGTCACGGTCTGGACACGATCGCCACGGTGCTCATTAACGGTCAGCGTGTCGGCCGCACCGACAATATGTTCCGGGTGTGGGAGTTTGACGTCAAACACCTTCTGAAGCGTGGACGGAACCGGATTAGCATTGCGTTTGTTTCTGCAAAAAAGGTTATCGAGGCCAAGGGGCGCCAGCGACACCTGCCCGGCAACACGTTGAACATGGGCTATGTCCGAAAAGAGCATTGTAACTTTGGCTGGGACTGGGGGCTCGACGCTACAACAGGCGGCATCTGGCGCGATATTGAGTTGCTGGCCTTTGACACCGCACGGATCGATAGCATAGCCATTACCCAGAATCACAAGAACAATGGCCAGGTCGACCTCGGTGTCAACATTATCATCGAACGCCTGAGTCGTCGCAGGCTGACGGCTGCCGTGCGGGTGCGTTTCAATAGCCAGGAGGTTGCGGTGGCCCGTGGCGCCATGACCGGCAATCGTTCTGATATCGGGCTTACGCTAGAGACCCCTCAATTCTGGTGGCCTAATAACATGGGGGAACAGCCGCTCTATGAAGTCGAGGTCGAGATTCTCGACCGCGAGGGCCTTGTGATCGACGCGCAGGCAAGGCGGATCGGTTTGCGGACGCTGGTACTTGATCGTCACCAGGATGTATGGGGAGAGTCGTTCCAGTTCGTGGTCAATAAAATTCCGTTCTTTGCCAAGGGAGCCAACTGGATCCCTGCCGACGCCATCCTGCCGCGAATGAATGAGAAGCGTTATCGTCGCCTATTGCAGGATTGCGTTGATGCCAACATGAACATGTTGCGCGTCTGGGGTGGCGGCATATACGAGGATGATGTCTTTTACGATATTTGCGATGAGCTAGGGATATGCGTGTGGCAGGACTTCATGTTCGCTTGCTCGACGTATCCGATATTTGACGTCAGCTTCATGAAGAACGTCAGGGCCGAGGCGGAAGATAACATTAAACGACTGCGCAACCATCCCTGTCTGGCGCTCTGGTGCGGTAACAACGAGCTGGAGATGATGAACGTGGGTGCCGGTGGATGGGCGTCCGGAAAGATGCCTTGGGAAGATTACAGCAAGCTATTTGACAATCTTCTGCCAGGGCTGGTTAAGGACCTTTCCCCGGGCACCGCCTATTGGCCCAGCAGTCCTCATAGTACACTAGGGGATCGCGCAAAGCACAGGGATCCCCGTTCTGGTGATGCACACCTCTGGATACTGGGTGATCGGGAGCCGCTTGAATGTGCCCGTGAATGCCAGCACCGATTTGTGAGTGAGTTTGGTTTTCAATCCTTTCCTGCGCCTAAGACCGTCCGCTCTTTTGCAGAGAAGCGCGATAGGAATATCGCTTCCCCGATAATGGAACATCACCAAAGGCAGCCCAATGGAAACCTCAGTATTATGGAGAAGATTCTCAAGTGTTTCCGTATGCCGGAGACTTTTGAAAGTACACTCTGGCTGAGCCAGATCCTGCAGGCAGTAGCGGTTAAGGGAGTCGTTGAGCATTTTAGGAGTGAAATGCCTCGCACGATGGGGGCGCTTTACTGGCAGCTGAATGACTGCTGGCCGGTAGCCAGCTGGTCCTCTATCGACTATTACGGGCGCTGGAAGGCACTGCACTATATGGCGAAGCAATTTTTTGCGCCTATGAATATAACAGGACTTGAAGACAAGGACAGGGGAACGGTTGACATTCATGTGACCAGTGACAGACTTGAATCTAAAGCCGCCGCTATTTCCTGGGTTGTTACGGATGTGGCTGGTAACCGCTTTTTAACGGGCAAGAAGAATGTTCGCACGCCAGTGAATGCCGACCGCCGTGTTGCGACCTTACGGTTGCGCACCGCTCTCGATAAACTTGGGCACGCGAGTGTGATTGTCTGGCTCGAAATGAAGGTCAAGGGCGAACCCCTGCAACGTAATGTGGTGCTGTTTGCTAGACCGAAACAACTGAGTCTGAGCAAAAACCCAGGCATTACCCATGATGTAAAAGCAAACAGCGATGGCACATTATCCGTTTTATTGAGATCACAGCAGGTTGCGCTATGGTCATGGGTTGAACTCAAGGGTGTTGATGCAAAGTTCTCTAATAACTTTATGCATCTCCGGCCAGGTATGACCGAAAGCGTGACGATTGCACCCGCCCGCCGATTGACGTTGAAACAAGTTAAGCAAAAGCTCATGGTACGCAGTCTTGTAGATACGTACTAGGTGCAATGATGGGTAACCGTTAGGAGAAGGTGATCATGGTAGAAACGACTGGAGAAAAGCCGGACGGCGTACATGGCGCGGTTCCTCGCGAGCGTATGGCGGCCGGGCCGCGCAAACTACGCGACACATACGCGATAACGCCGGGTGCACCATTTGTTCAGCAGGAGTTCGGCTTCTATTCCATTGAGAAGTGGAAAAATGAACAAGGCATGCCTTCGGACGTACCCGCGAGCGAGTTGTTCGGGTTCGATCCCGGCGGCAAATTCGGTTTGGGACGTCTCGGGTGGTGCGAAGCAAGCTTTGACCCGCCATTTGAAGAAAAAATTCTAGAGGATCGTGGCGAGCACGAGGTCGTTCAGGATAAGGCTGGTCGGGCGGTTCTCTGCTTCAAGGGAAGGCGCACTGGGTTTATGCCGGAATACATAGACCATCCCGTCAAGGACCAGA
>CAZOXS010000031.1:0-6047 GCA_964583785.1 uncultured Victivallales bacterium | reverse complement strand
GGAAAACGCACGGACGAAGATCCCGTTCGAGAACCTGACCCCGCTGTTCCCGGACCAGCGCCTACAGCTCGAGTGCGATCCGAAGGGAATCTCGATGCGTGTGATGGACATTTTTACGCCGATCGGCAAGGGGCAGCGCGGTCTGATCGTGGCCGCCCCGCGTACCGGCAAGACCGTGTTGATGCAGCAGATCGCCAACAGCATTTCCGCCAATCACCCGGAGGCTTACCTGATCACGCTGCTGATCGACGAGCGGCCCGAGGAGGTCACGGATATGATCCGCAGCACCAAGGCGCATGTGCTGAGCTCGACCTTCGACGAGGAACCCGCGCGGCATGTGCAGGTGGCGGAGCTGGTGATCGAGATGGCCAAACGCATGGTGGAATTCGGCAAGGATGTCGTGATCCTGCTCGATAGCATCACGCGCCTGGCCCGCGCCTACAACACGGTGCAGCCGCACAGCGGCAAGATCCTCAGCGGCGGTGTCGATGCCAACGCGCTGAGCAAGCCGAAACGCTTCTTCGGGGCCGCACGCAATATCGAGAACGGCGGCAGCCTGACGATCATCGCCACGGCGCTGGTGGAAACCGGCAGCCGCATGGATGACGTGATCTTCGAGGAGTTCAAGGGCACCGGCAACATGGAATTGTGTCTTGACCGCGCGATCAGCGACAAACGGGTCTTCCCGGCGATCAACATCGACAAGAGCGGTACCCGCAAGGAGGAACTCCTGATGCATCCGGATGAGCTGAGCCGCGTCTGGACGCTGCGGCGCGCGATCAACGGAGTGCCGCCGGTTGAGGCGATGGAAATGATCCTCAACCGCCTGAAAAAGACCAGCAGCAATGCCGAATTCCTGCTTTCGATGAAGGAGTAGCCGCCGACGGCGGGATTACGGTTTACATTGGCTGGTTTATGGGTTAACATGCGCGACTTTTTGTATTTGGAAATCGAAGGGGAAAGATCATGGATGTCAAGGTGAACAAGGCCGGCACTTGCCGGTTGACGGTTGATATAGCGGTGCCGGCGGCGGAGGTCCGTCCGGAATATGACAAGGTGGTCAAGTTCTTTAGCAAGAAGGCGCGCATTCCGGGGTTCCGTCCGGGAAAGGCTCCGGCGGCCCTGGTCGAGACGCGTTTCCGCAAGGATATCGTCAAGCAGGTCCAGGACCAGATGCTGCCGGATGCCTACCAGGCGATGCTCAAGCAGGAGTCGCTGGAACCGGTGGCCGTCGTTGGCGTCAACGATGTGAACCTGTCGGCGGATCACGGCTTGTCCTTCCAGGTGGTTCTGGATGTGGCCCCGGAGTTCAAGCTGCCAAAATACCAGAAGATCCCGGTCGGCGCGGTGCAGACGCAGGTCAGCGAGACGGACGTGGACCAGGGGCTGGAACAGATGCTGAAGCGCCACTCGCGCTATGAGGATCTGCCCGAGGGCACGGTGCAGGAGCAGGACATGGTGCAGGTTACCTATTCCGGGATCTGTGGCGACCAGCCGATGAGCGAAATGGAACTCAAGGAATCCGAGATGGCGGCTGGCGAGGATTTCTGGTTGCCGATCATCAGCGAGTCGGAGTTCCTGCCGGGACTGAATGCGGCACTGACGGGGGCGGCAATCGGGCAGACGATCACGCTGGATGTCAACTTCCCGGAGGATTATCGTGTGGCCGATCTGGCCGGTCGGCAGGCGGTCTACACGATTGCCGTCAACGCGATCCGGCGGGTCAAGGATCCGGAGATCGATGAGGCCTTCCTAAAGGAATTAGGCGTCGCGTCGAAGGACGATCTGCGCAAGCAGCTGCGCGAGGGCATGGAGGCTGAGAAGAAGGCGGCTGAGGTTGGCCGGCAGCGTCAGGAAATCTCGAAATTCCTGGTTGAGCACACCAAGATCGAGGTGCCGGAGTCGCAGGTCCAGCAGGAGACCTCGGCGCTGCTGCGCTCGCTGCTCGACCGCATGGCTCGTGCCGGTGGCACCCGTGAGATGCTCGAGCAGCATCGTGACGAGATCATGGGGTCGGTTTCGCAGCAGGCCAGCGAGCGGGTCAAGTTGCAATATATCGGTCAGGCGATCGCCAAGGCGGAGTCCATCGCCCTCACCGATGAGGATGTCGGCAAGGAACTGGAGATCATGGCCACGCATTACGGCATGCCTGCCGACAAGCTGCGCGCGGAAATCGAGAAGCAGCAAGAGGGGATGGCGCAGTTGCGGCGCGATATCCTGCATGCCCGCGTCATCGACTTCCTGCTCGGCGAGGCCAAGATCAAGTAGCGTGATTGATTCAACAACTAAGGATTAGGGGAATACAGATGCACACATTCAATCAACTGGTGCCAATGGTGGTCGAGCAGACCGGCCGAGGCGAGCGGGCCTACGATATCTTTTCACGGCTCCTGAAGGACCGGATCATATTCATCGGCAGCGGGATCAATGACGATATCGCCAATCTAATCATCGCGCAGCTTTTGTTCCTGCAGGCGGAGGATCCGGAAAAGGACATCAGTATGTACATTAACTCGCCCGGTGGTTCGGTCACGTCCGGTCTGGCGATCTACGACACGATGCAGTTCCTGAAGTGCGATGTTGCCACGTACTGTGTCGGGCAGGCGGCTAGCATGGGCGCGGTGCTGCTGGCGGCAGGGGCACCGAAGAAGCGCTTCGCGCTGCCCATGGCGCGCATCATGGTGCATCAGCCCTGGGGCGGGGTGCAGGGGCAGGCCTCGGATATCAGCATCCAGGCCAAGGAGATCCTGCGTATGCGCGAGATGCTCAACGGGATACTGGCCCACCACACGGGCAAGCCGCTGGAGGCGATCGAGAAGGATACGGATCGTGATTTCTTCATGTCCGCCGAAGAGGCGGCCAAGTACGGGTTGGTCGATGAGGTCATTAAAAGCCGCAAAGTGGTAAAGAGCTAGTGGCGAGGGGGAATAGCGGTATGCGTAGAACAGGCAACCAGGACAGTCGCCGGGCATGTTCCTTTTGTGGTAAACGGCAGAACGAGGTCGCCCGGCTGATTGCAGGCCCCGATGTGAACATCTGCGACGAGTGCATCCAGCTTTGCAACGGGCTGCTGGTGCAGGAGTCGGCACCGGCGGAGGCGAAGTCGGTCAATGTCCACAGTCTGAAAGTGCCGAAGCCGCACGAGATCTTTGACGTGCTGAACCAGTACGTGATCGGGCACTCGGAAACCAAGAAGGTGCTGGCGGTGGCGGTACACAACCATTACAAGCGCCTGCGCCAGTCGGTCCATTTCAAGAAGGACGATCCGCTTTACGATGTGGATATCGAGAAGAGCAACATCATGTTGATGGGATCTACCGGGAGCGGCAAGACGCTGCTGGCCAAGACGCTCGCCAAGGTACTGGATGTGCCGTTCACGATCGTGGATGCCACCACGTTGACCGAGGCCGGTTATGTGGGTGAGGATGTGGAGAATATCCTGTTGAGCCTGATCCAGGCGTCGGATGGTGATGTGGCCCGGGCTGAGACGGGCATCATCTACATTGACGAAATCGACAAGATCGGCCGCAAGACCGAGAATGTGTCCATCACGCGCGACGTGTCGGGCGAAGGTGTGCAGCAGGCTCTGCTCAAGATTCTCGAGGGAACCGTATGCAGGGTTCCGCCCGGAGGGGGTCGCAAGCATCCGCAGCAGGAGTACATCAAGATCAATACGACCAACATCCTGTTTATCTGCGGTGGTGCCTTTGTCGGGCTCAAGGAGTTGATCCAGCGCCGTGTCGGGCGCGGTGTCCTCGGGTTCGTCGACCAGGAGCAGATCAAGAGCACGCTTCGTCCGTTCGGGGGCGAGATGCATCCGGAGCCGGAGGATCTGGTCCGCTACGGGCTGATTCCTGAATTGATCGGGCGTATTCCGGTCATCGCGTCGCTGGCGGAGTTGAGCGAGGACGACTTGATGCGCATCCTGGTGGAGCCAAAGAACAGTCTGGTCAGCCAGTATCAGAAACTGATGGCGATGGAGGGTATCGACCTTTCCTTTACAGACACGGCGTTGCGCGAGTTGGCGAAACTGGCCCACAAGCGCGGCACCGGGGCTCGCGGCTTGCGCGCCATGGTCGAGCGCCTGATGCTGGAGGTGATGTTCGAGGCCCCGCGCCGCAACACCGGCGGGACAATCCGCATCACGAAGGCGATGGTGGATCAGCAGCGGGTGGATCCGGATTCGGTGGTACTGGAGCTGAAGGCGGCGTCCTAAAACGTATCGGGAGCTTCCTGCTCCCGTTTTCTTGATCGACTGCGGGAGCTGGAAGCTCCCGCCACGTTATGGTGACATGTCCTCCAGATAGACGTGGATGTGCGGGTGTGTCGGCAGGACAGGTCGTATCATCCGCATCAACTCCCCATAGCTTAGCGCGGGCGGCGTGAAAACGTAGATGCCGCGTACGTCGGGGTTCTGTGTCGACAGGATTTCAAGCAGGTCGTTCGCCGATCCGACGGGAATATCCTCGGTTGTCAGGTCCGGTTTCGCTTCGCCGTGCGTCCAGTGCTCGTCGATGCGGGTCAGCACGCTGGTGCCCGTCGCGTCGAGATGCAGTTCCCAGGGCTGGATAAAGCGGTCGCGATGGTGACGGAACGCCTCATTGGGCAGAAACGCCTGGTAGTAAAGCTCACCCGGTGCGGGCGGTTCAATACGGATGCCATTCTCGCTGTCGATGGTTTTCAGGATCGCGGCCGTCTGACGCATCAGTCCCAGCGGCATTTCCGGCTGTATGGTGACCTCCACGAAGGGGTCACGCCCGTCGTCAATCATGGCGGTGAAGCCAGCCGTCAGATGCTCGATCGTGGCCGCCTCGAGCAGGTTTGTACCGCTTGTCTGCTTGGTGACAGCGAACCGCACATCGGCCATTGACGGGGGGACATTGGTGATGGGACCGCCGATCCCGATTTTCAACTGCAAGTCCTGGACCCGGCGTTTGCCGTCCGGATACTCCGGCGCGATGACCACCATGAGGCGTTCGCCCGGCTTGAACAGGAAATCGCGATTGAGTACCTGGTGCGTATAGACGGCGGTCTGCGGAGCCTGCCAGGGGACGTCCAGCAGCGAATCGGGTTCATTGTAGTTGCTGGCAATCGCAAAGGGTGGCCGCGTCTGGGCCGCGAGCACGGGCGCGCGGCCATCCTCGGCCGGCACCATGTGTGAGCCGGTGTAGACAAATCCGTTTGTCGCCAGGGGCTTGCCTGTGCGCGCATCCCGGATGAGCGTCTCGGCCCGGATGCCGTTGAATGTCATGATCACCCGTTCCCCTTTCGGCCAGAAGCGTGTGGCCCTCGGATCGGTGCTGCGACCGGGGGGCAGGCCCAGCATCAGGAGACCGCTGTTGATCTCGCCGGGATCGGCCAGCGCCACGGCGATCGCCTCGTAGGCGTTACCGCTTTCTTTCCCGATCAGGAAGAACTCAACAGGCTCGCGGGGGGCATTACCGGTCGCCTCGGCATAGAACGTGACCGTGTGTTTTTCAAGGTCAACAAGGACACGGGGCAGCGCGCGCAGGTGGGGGGCGTCGGCCACCGCCACGACGTTGGCGGCATGCCACGCGGCCACAAACGCCTGGTTGGTCGCGCGGATGTCCTCGCCAGCATGGGTCGTGGCGGCCATTGCCAGCAGGGAAATAAATGACCTTATTGACCTTGTTGACTTTATTGGTGATGACATCGTGACCTCCCGTGTCTTCTAAACGGTTTTGCGGTGTCTTATATTAGTTTCAACCGACGCCTATCGCTACATCGCGGAAAACTTTTCTATCGTCTCATGCAGCAAGCAGTCACGACCAGAACGCCGTCGGTCAAGGCTTTCTATGTTTCAAAACCACAACATGTAGGGGCTACTTGAGTGAGTCAGCCACCCAGTTAAGATTATGAGTGCGCCAATATTCCACATTAGCTCCTTCTCTTCTAAGGGCTGCACCGATTCGCAGATGCGCCCCTTGTCGGGAGAACTCCCTACATGGCGCGGTTAACGCAGCCGACACTAAATCGAGCGATTGACCGACTAGGCGCGGTCGCGGCAATATGGCAGGAATGGAGCA
>CAZOXS010000030.1:0-2719 GCA_964583785.1 uncultured Victivallales bacterium | reverse complement strand
ATGCTTTCTCCAAAACCGGAGGGATTGAAACATATAATAGAAATTTTATTAGAAGCTTAGAAAAATTTAACAATGAAAAATTATTTGAATGTGAGATTTTTAGTGTTTATGACAATCCAAATGAAATCAAGTCAGTATTGCCCTTTAAATCAGCAAAAGGTAGTAAAATAATGGCTGTATTAAATTCATTAAAATATATTGGGAAGTTTGATATTATTATTTTTGCCCATGTCAATTTAGCACCGATAGCCCTGATTATTAAGACACTATATAGGAAAACAAATATTTTCTTTTGTACACATGGCATTGACGTTTGGAGACAACTTCCAAAATACACCGACTTTATTTTGGATAAATCAACAATTTTAACAGTTAGTCACTTCACGAAAAATATTTTAATTAAATACAATCCGAAACTCAAAGACATTCACGTCATACCGAATACCATTGACATCACAAAAAAAATAAAAAAAGTTTCTGAAAGTCCATATAATAATTATGAAAAAAACATTTTATCAGTTACCAGGCTTGATTCAACAGAAGTTGAAAAAGGAATAGATACAGTTATAGAGGCGATTCCATTTATACTTAAAGAAATACCAAACTTTAAATATTCAGTCATAGGAAGAGGAAGTGATATCGGAAGACTAAAAAATTTAGCCATAAAACTAAATCTGGAAAAAAGTGTAGATTTTTTGGGATTTGTGGAAGACTTAGAATCTTACTATAAACATTGCGATCTCTTTGTGTTACCAAGTAAAAAAGAAGGTTTTGGAATAGTTTATTTAGAAGCAATGAAATATAAAAAGCCGGTAATTGCTTCAAATTTTGGTGGAGTAACTGATGTGGTAGTTGATGGAGAAACGGGATATTTATGTGATTATGGCGATTTCGGTAACATAGCCAAGAAAATCGTACTTCTTTTAAAAAATCATGAACTATCTATTGAGATGGGAGATAAAGCTTTTAAAAGAGTGCAAGAAAAATTTTCACCATCAGTCTTTGAAAATTTACTGTTAAATCTACTGAACAAATAATGAAAATTCTGATTATAGGCCATTTTGGAGGAAGGAATATAGGTGATGAACTTATTTTACTATCTCAGATGCAGATATTTACAAGTTTTTTTAAGGACGATATTACCTTTTATATATATTCTTACGATAAAGATTTTACTGAGGTACTGTATTCAAAATACGGATATAATGTTAAAGTTATAGAAGCAATGGGGTTGAGACGTTTTTTTCCATCTTTTATAGACCAATTAAATAAAATAAAAGATTTAGACTTTATAATCGTTGGTGGTGGTGGAATTATCCAAGACGTTTATTTTTCATACGGTATTTTTCGTTACCTACTACCTGCATTCATTGGTTTATATAGGAGAATACCAGTGTATGGGTTTTCTTTAGGAGTCTATAGATTTAATAATTACTTAAACAAAAAATTATTTAATACTTTTTTGAGCTCTATAGAAAGCATTTCCGTTAGGGACGAAATTAGTTTTAGAAAATGTAATAGAGAATTTCCAAAATTCAAAATTGATGTAATTCCTGATAGCGTGATGTTGTTCGATAAATCAAAGATTGAGAAAGCTATCGAGATTGATGAAAAGTATAGGGTAATTATAATGCTCAGAGATTTTTTCATATCTTATCTTGGTACGATTTCTAAAAATTTAAAAAATCTTTTTCAAGACAAAAATATTAAATTATCCGAGGTAACAATTTCAATTGTCGTATTCGAAAATAGCGAAATAGAAAAAAGATTAGCAAGTAGTCTAAAGCATAATTTAGAAAGTTACGGTATAGAATCCATCTTTGTTTTTTCAAGTATTGATCCATTAGAGTATTTAAAATTATTCAACACTGCTAACTTAGTGGTCACGGGAAGACTTCACGGTTTGATACCCTCAGTTGTATTAAATAAAGAATTTATATGCTTTTCTTATTCTCCAAAAATCGATTCTTTTTGTGAAGAGAAAAACCTTAAATACATTAGAATAGAAGAATTTCAGAATGATAATCAAATAAATTTTTTAGATTCTTTGAATTCTAATTTCCAAGCTTCATCTAACACGAATCAGGACGAAAATCAAGTTTATAACTTTCTTACAAAGATTAGTCAAAAAATAAAATCTAATCAAAAAAATCAAAAAAAATTAGGCATTGTAAGTTTTATTAAAATATTTTTAATTGGCATCTATTTGATGATGATGCATATAGTAAACAAAATTTTTAACAGAAAAAGAAATGCAGAATAACAAATGAATAATAACAAGTTAAGCATAGGTGTTTTATTGGGTCTTTTGACTCTGATTTTATTCATTTTAAAATTCCCTGTAAATAGCAATTACCTTTCGCCGTTTCTGATTTCTGTATTCAATACCGTTTTTGTCTTTTGGTTTTTGGCCAAAGGATATTATAAAAACATAATTATTTACCTATATTTTATTTATAACCTTGTTATTTTAAAACTGCCACTTATATACATTCTTTTGAGGTATAATTCAGCTGAGGTTGATGCATATTACAAACTGAAATTGATAACTCAGGATGATTTAATTTTATCAAATACTTGCATATTTATTTTTGACCTTTTGCTTATAACTTTTTTAATTATCTTTAAAAAACTAAAAATATTTACAAGACCAAAACCTTTAGCAGTTAATAAAGTTGTTTTAAAAACAAATAAATCTCTTTTAATAATTTTATTTATT
>CAZOXS010000029.1:0-2862 GCA_964583785.1 uncultured Victivallales bacterium | reverse complement strand
GGCGACGAGAGCGGACAACGAGTGGGAATTTGAATCGTTCACCGCTCTCGTCGCCGCTCTCGTTCACCGAAATAGTGCAGGCCAAATGGCCAACTTATAGGCAACTCAGGCAAACACCCCTATAACTGACCCATTACCCTTGTCGGCTGTTGGATATTGAAATGAATTGTGGTAGTGGCTATGCTTGCTGTTAAAAGAGAGAGTCACGATGGCGAAAGGACAATCAACAGCGATGGCAGTGCGGCTGACCGGGGTGGGTCGCGGGCGCACGCCGGTGACGGTGGCGCTGGTGCTGCATGGGAATCGTTGGATTCGTGAACAGGCCAATATTCGTGGCTGGCGTTTGATAAATCTCAATTATACTGGCTGGCCCAAAGGATTCACTCCGCATGGAGCCTTGATCGAAGCGTTACCGGATCATGAGCTGGTCATGAAGTTACGCAAGTATGGGTGTCCGATTGTAAGAATCGGTAGACTTCCGCATCCAGAGGATCATCTTGTGCCTGTTGTGCTGCCCGATCATATTGCAGAAGGACGACTAGCCGCCGAGCATTTTCATAAACGCGGTTTTCGGCACGTAGGCTTTTTTGGGCATGATCCATGGTCTGATGCCAAATTGCTGTATGAAGGATTTCGTGATCGCGCTGCATCACTCGGAATTCAATGCCACCTGCAGCGCTTCCGGAGTCGTCAGTATCGCAGGAACGCACATCAAAAGAAAAATACCTTCTTGTCCTGGCTAGAGGGTGTTCCCAAGCCTTTTGGATTATTGGCACCAGGTGATGATCTTGCCGCACGCTATTGCACATGGGCAGGTAGCCTCGGTTTGGCTATTCCAGATGATGTTGCTGTGTTGTCAAATGGGAATAACCTCGATATTTGTGAAAGCGTTCTGCCAACCATTTCATCGATTGATAGTTCCTTTGCAAAGCGCTCTGAAGCTGCCTGTGAGCTAATCGCTGCCTTGATGACTGGAGGAGCACGCCCCACCACCCCGATCCTGATTCCACCAGACGGTATCGCCGAACGGCAAAGCACAGATGTACTAGCAACATCAGATCCTATTGTGGCGGCGGCATTGCGTTTCATGTGGGATCACCTTGCGCATGATCTTTCCATTGAGGATGTAGCGGAACAGATCCGCCTATCGAGTCGGCAGCTTGAACGCCTGTTTCGGCAGGCATTGGGCCGAACGGTGAATCAGGAGATGCGTCGCAAAAGGCTGGAGGAAGGGAAGCGGTTGCTGCGCATGACGGACGATACGATTGCTGATATCACACCGCAGATAGGCTTCCACTCGACAGCCTATTTCCATAAAATCTTCCAGCAGAGCTTCGGCATCACCCCGCTAAAATACCGCCGGGAAGCGGCACCCTGACGTGGGATGCAAGCACGTTCCCTCCCACCTTCTAACGGTAGAACGTGGATCGGATACCGGTCACTTTATGTTGCCCCATCCACGGCCTAACAGCCGTGAATGCAGGGGGCCGTTTGTATGTCTCATATGAGTGCAAAAAAAGTCTGAACGTTAGACTGCGTAATTGGGCTGCTGATGGGGTACACTACCCCTAGAAGCAGTGTATTGGTATCGTTGATTTATGGGTTGATAAGGAGGCGAACATGAGAAAAAGCAAACAGACCGGTTGGACGCAATACGCGAGCCTGCAGGCCTTGATCGTGGCAATCTGCCTGCTGGTGGCTGGCGCGAATGCATGGGCGGAAGCCGTGATCTATGAGCCGTTTGCAGATAGTGATACCACACTCGTGGGTAATACGCCGGGCACGGGGCTTACAGGGCTTTGGGTAGGGGCCGCAAACCCCACCAACATCGCTAACCAAACCTACGGAGAGCTGATCACTGGCGGGAATGCAATGCGGGTTTATAACGGATGGGCGAATAACGAGGTCGTGATCGACGCCAGCGGTGCCTACACGGCACTTCTGGCTGATGGTGGTGAAATGTGGTTCAGCGTGCTTTACGAACCCGTTGATTGGAACAACAACACTGCCTACGCTCGCTTCGCGTTTGCAATCGGTGACGATGGATTTTCGAGTAACGGAGACTTGGGTACCTCGACTGCCCAGGCGATCGGATTGGGCATGGGTGCGGGCAAGCTGTTTGCGGGCCTCTGGACCAACTCCAATTGGGGCGCCAATAACCTTATTGGGCCACCGGCCAGTGCCGTTGATCCGAACCAGTATAAGAGCCTGTCTACAGGTGAACTCTATTTGGTCGTGGGGCACGTGGCGTGGGGGGCAAACGACGCCACTGATTACGATACCGTAACCTTGTACGCTCCCGGTACGGATTTGGCGCTGGGCTCGGCCATTGCCATTTCAACCGGCATTGTCAGTCAAAGCTCCTTCAACCTCATTGCCACCCACAATGGGAATTCTATGACTAGCATATTCGACGAAATCCGGGTCGGTGCGACCTATGCGGATGTGACGCCACAGCCACCGCCGAGTGGCACGGTGATTATAATAAAATAAAACAGGTTAAGCCGGTGGTAGCCGTGATCGCGTAGCAAGCCACGCAGAAGCATCGCGAAGGGTGGCGCGCGGATGATATGCCGCGGCTGAATTGATAAAGGAGGCGAACATGAAAAAAAGCAAACAGACCGGGTGGACGCAATACGCAAGCCTGTAGGCCTTGATCGTGGCAATCTGCCTGCTGGTGGCTGGCGCGAATGCATGGGCGGAAGCCGTGATCTATGAGCCGTTTGCAGATAGTGATACCACACTCGTGGGTAATACGCCGGGCACGGGGCTTACAGGGCTTTGGATAGGGCCGCAAACCCCACCAACATCGCTAACCAAACCTACGGAGAGCTGATCACTGGCGGGAATGCAATGCGGGTT
>CAZOXS010000028.1:0-13124 GCA_964583785.1 uncultured Victivallales bacterium | reverse complement strand
CATGCTATATTATCGACTCATTTACTCAAACAATTTGCGATTAAGGAGCTAGCGCCTGGCCACGCGTTTGCTACCGCTGAGCATGCGCACGAGCAGAATCTCCATCACCAGCTCGGGCGGCACCCGGCTCGAGACCATGCTTTCGTGGGCTTGGATGACCTGTTTCTGGCAGTATTCCAGGCGTTTGCGGGTAAATGCCGCCGCCTGCCGGGCCAGGATGGCCGCCCGGAAGGGGTGCATGGCGCGCGGGTCATTGTCCATGTCCTGCATGAACGTCTGTTCAATTTCCGGTGGCAGCGTGCTCCAGGCATAGCTTTCCTTGCCGTAGACGGTCTTCCTGACCATCCATTGCCGGTCGATCGCCTCGCGGTAGATCAGCAGGTCACGGATACGCTTCTCAACGTTGATGACCAGGCCCATCAGGTTCTGGCGCTGGAAGACCAGCTGGCGCAGGATGCGCAGCGACTTGGCCAGGTCGCGGTCGGCAAAGGCGTCGGCCAGGTCCCAGAAAGCGGCCTCGCGCGAGGCGGAAACGTAATTGGCGATATCCTCCACCTCGACCTTCTTGCGGTCGCCCAGCGCGGTGGCGAGTTTCTCCAGTTCATTGAGGATCACCCGCGTGTCGAGCCCGACCTTCTGCTGGAAGGCAACCTTGGCGGCCGGAACCAGCTGCAGCCCCTTGTCGGCCGCCAGCCGTTCCAGCCGTTCGGCTACCGAGGCCTGGTCGCGGTAATTACGATCGTCCGGCACCATGAACTCGTGCAGCTCGCCCGCGGCCTTGCAGGCCTTGTAGAAGGCACGGCGCTTGTCGACGCTCGGGGCGGTGATGATCAGGGTCACATCCTCGGGCAGACCGCCCTTGATCTTGTCGGTCAGCCGGGCCAGCTCGTCCTGCACGGTCTGTGACTGCGAGGCGCGGTTGTCGCCCAGGATGGTGGCATTCTCGAGCCAGATGGTCTTCTGCTCGCTGAATAGCCCCATGGAATTGATGGCCGAGAGGCAGCGGCGGATGACGTTGACGGCGGGGTCGACTTTATCGACCGCGCCGTCGATGCGCTCAAGCTGCGCTGCGGCGGCACCTCCGGCGGGTGCGCATGTGGCGAGGATCGTGGCGACCTTGTCGGAAACAAGATAGTCATCATCGCCGGTAATGAGATAAAGACGGGTTGTTGGCATGGGGGGGAGCATAGCGTGTGCCGTTGTGACAGGAAAGCAGAAAACACTGTAACTTCACTCGTTTGAAGTCAGATTAATGCGAAAGATTAGGGCGGAAGATAAAGGTTTGAGTGTTCCACCCCTAATCTTTTGCCTTAATCTTTCGCCTTAATCTTCTCCCGCTCTGACACAGACAGATTCTGCGGAAGACGCTGAAAAATCGACGTCAGACATTGAACAGGAAATGGCAGATATCGCCATCCTCGATGATGTAATCCTTGCCCTTGGTCAGCATCTTGCCGCGCTCCTTGGCGACTTGTTCCGAGCCAGCCTCGATAAAATCGGTGTACTTGATGACCTCGACACGGATGAACCCGCGCTCGATATCGCTGTGGATCTTGCCGCCTGCAACCGGGGCCGGCGAGCCCTTGCGGATGGTCCAGGCCCGGCATTCATCCTTACCGGCGGTGTAGAACGACATCAACCCCAGCGCGTCGTAAGCGGCCGCATTCACGCGGTCCAGCCCCGGCTGGCGGATGCCGATCGCCTCCATGTACTCCAGCCGTTCAGCCTCGTCGGCCATCCCCGCGATCTCCTGCTCGATCTGGCACGAGAGCGCCAGCGGACCGTCGCTGGCGGCAGCGGCCCCTTCGAGGTCGGCTTCCGAAACGTTGTGCAGCACCATCAGCGGGATCAACGTCAGCAGCCCCAGGCTGCGGATGGAGGCCAGCGCGGGCGGGTCAAAGGTCAGCGACGTCAGCGGCTGTCCCGCCTCCAGCGCGGCCATGCAGGCCTGCAGCGTCGCCTGCTCGGTCTTCTGGTCCGCACCCACGCCGGCACGGGCCTCCTTGGCCATGCGCGCCAGGCGCTTCTCGACCAGTTCCATGTCCGCGAAGAGCAGCTCCGTGCGCAGATTCTCCTCGTCGCGCGCGGCATCCACCGAGCCTGCCGGATGATAGACCTGATCCGATTCGAATGCCCGCACGACCAGGCAGAGTAGATCGCAGCGGCGGGCGGCGTCGAGCCAGCCGCGTGAATCCGCACCCGTGACGGCGTCCGGGCAGAGGACGAAGTGGGTCTCGGCGTAGACCTTACGCTTCGGCTTAAAGAGGTCCGCGAGCCGGTCGACCCGCTCGTCACGGATCGCGGCGATGCCCTCGATCGACTCGCCGGGCTTGCGTACCTCCGGAACCGTGCGCCCGGTCAACAGCGTGAACAACGTTTTGCGTCCTGCCTGCGGCAGTCCGATCAATGCGATTTTCATAAAAACTCCGTTAACTCTGATTTGTAAAGCTGGACATTAATAGTCCAGTCCGCCTAAAATGTAAACCGTATTGATATTATGAAGACCGATAGTCTGGTTCTGGTTCTGAATTTCTGTTTTCAAATTTCTGTTTTGGAGATAAAGGGATGCCCATTTACGAATTCAAAGCGAAGAATCCGCGTCATAGCTGCCCGACCTGCCGGGACGGATTCGAGCGGCTATTGCGCCTCAGCGACCCGCCGCTCACAACCTGCCCGGATTGCGGGGCCCCCGTCAAGAAATGCATCTCGGCGCCGAATGTCGGCACCTCGGTCAGCGGCTTCGACGACCGGGCCAAGTCCTCCGGCTTCCACAAGCTCAAGAAGACCGGCAAGGGCGAATACGAGAAGCTGTACTGACAAGAAGGGTTGTGAATATGCAAACACATAAGGACGCATGGTAGGCTGCATACCGTGGTGAAAGAAAAGAGAAGGTGCCGCATTGGGAGCATTGGTCCTGTCCCGACGGCGCGACCTATCTCAGCGGAAAGTTTGAAATCAGATTGAAACTCGTTTATGGTGTGAGAATGCAACTTCCTGAGGGCATAATTTTTTTAATTCCGGTCTACAATGAAGAAGCCAACATTGAACCCTTGCTGAACGAAATTCGCGATTTATATGGCCAGGTGGCAGTCTGTTTTATCAATGACTGTTCGCGCGACCGTACACGGCAGGTATTGCGGTGCCATGATTGCCTGTATCTGGATTTGCCCAGCAATCTGGGCGTGGGGGGGGCCATGCAGGCGGGGTTCCGTTATGCCTTTGAGCAGGGATACCAGTATGCCGTCCGGATTGATGGGGACGGCCAGCATCCGCCGCACGAGTGCGGTAAGCTGGTCGCGCGTATTATCAAGGGCGATGTTGACATGGTCGTGGGGTCGCGATTCCAGGGGGCTGGTGCGTATCGCAGTGCCTGGTGCCGGCAGTTGGGTATCAAGGGCTTGTCCTGGGCGCTGACTGCCGCTTGCCGTCAGCGGATAACGGATCCAACGTCGGGCTTCCAGGTCGTCAACCGGGCGGTGATGTGGTATATGGCGCATGAATATCCGGTTGATTATCCGGAGCCGGAAGCTCTGGCGCTTTTGAGTCGGCAGGGCTACCGGTTCTGCGAGGTCGGGGTCGAATTCCGTGCGCGTCAGCATGGCGTGTCCAGCATCCGGCATTGGGGAACGATTTATTATCTGTTCAAGGTCGGGATTGCCTTGTTTGTGGATCGCTGCCGTGCGGTGGATCCCCGGTTTGATCGACAGAATGTGGCGGAGGATGCATGACCTTACCGCAATTGTTTTCGCTGTTTGTTGGTGGTGGTATCTGCCTCGCCAGTATGTGGGGGTTTGTCTCAAGCAAAACTCGGCATTTCCGCGCATTGATCTGGCTGGGGATCGGGTTGGCGATGCTGTACGCGGGGTTTCGTCCCAGTATGATCGAGTGGGTGGGTCCGGATAGCGCGGATCTGCGGCTTCGGCTGGTTGTGGCCTTGCTGAGTTTTATCGTGATTACCGTGACACTGGAGGCCATACGGGTGTCGCGGATGCAGGAACGCTACGCCTTCCTTTGGCTATTGACCGGGGGCATGCTGTTTGTCGGTGCCATCTGGGCGGATACGGCGGTTATGGTTTCCAGGTTAACCGGTATGAGTTACTCAGCCTCGGTGATGGTGGTCATCTTCGCGTTTGTCATTTTTGTGCTTTTTCACCTGTGTGTGGCGCTCAGCAGTCAGCAGAATCGCATCGCCCGGCTGGTGCGTGAATTGGCTTTGGTGGAGGAACGGTTGCGGTGTGCGGAGGCGCGTGACAATGCCGGGAATCGCGGACTGCCGTCGGCGGATAATCATGAAACGCCGTCGGCCGGCTGCGGGAAGGAGCCTTCCTTTTGATCCTGTTTGCAGGCGCCTTGATTCTCGCCTGGCTGATGGTGCTAGCGGCAACGGCCATGCATGTGTCCGGCATGCGGTGGCGTTTGTCTTGGGGCGCGGTGTGTGGTTTAGTCTTTTGCCTGCTGCCTTTGCTGCTGTTTCTTTTGCGTCCGGATGAGGAAATGGAGGCGGGCGAGGATCCGGGCAGCTACCTGCACAGCGCGATCTCATTGGCTCGCGAGCAGCGGTTTTGGTTTTTGGATACCGGGTTGGCTCTGGTGCCTGCCGAGGAACGTCCCCTGTTTCGCTATGGACACGCCGGTTTCCTGGCCACGAAAGATGCGGTTTTGTGGTCGCCGGATATGCAATCGATTGAGGTAGGGCCGCACTTCCTTCCTGCTTATTCTGTTTTACTGTCGGTGCCTGTCTCTCTCGGGTTCCCTTACGGGGCATTCTGGATCAGCCCGTTGCTGGCTCTGCTGGGGGCGGTTCTGCTTGGCTTGCTGGCGAGGGGGCTGACGAATTCAACCTGGGTCGGTTGGCTTGCCGGCGGGGCTTACTTGCTGAATCCCGTCGCGGCCTGGAATGCCCGTGCCCTCCGTGCGGAGTGGCCAGCGGCGGTGCTGGTGTTGGGAGGCCTGGTGCTGTTGCATGCATGCTGGACCACGAGGCGACCGTTGAAAGGGTGGGTGGGTTGGCTGGCGGGGTTTTCCCTGGCCGGGGCCATGCTGTTTCATATCACCGCCCTCTATGTCCTTTTGCCGGTCATGGTGGTTGTGTTGTGGGATCGTATACGGCAACCGCCGCCATTCTGGACTGGTGTGGCGATGGGGTGGGGCTTGCTGCTTCTGCAACTCGTCTATGTATGTGATCCCTATTGGATCCTGCCGCAATTCAGCACTTGGCAACGCCGCCTTGCGCTCCTGGCGGGAGTCAGTCTGTTGATCGGGCTTCCGCTGGTTGCCGGTAGGCTCTGGCTCTGGTGGACCAGCAGGACCCAACTGTCGAAATCCGGGTTGGCTAAAGGGTTTGGATTCCTATTGATGATCGGGTTTCTGCTGGTTGTTCTCCTGGCGTGGCGGTATCGGCGTGCCGATGGTGCGATTTTCTTCCTGCCGGCGCACTACATCAGCCTGACGGATGTCAAGGGGGTTGCTCGTTTGTTCTCGCGTTTCTGGTTTGCGGTGACGTTGGCGGGAATTCCCGTGCTTGCACTCAGGGGGGGGCAAGGGGGGAATGTTGGTCGGCGGATATGCTGTATCCTGTTCCCAGCTGCCTTGGTCGTGGGGTGGATGAATCATTATATGTTTGAGACACGCAGGCTGCTATTGGCGTGGATGCCCCTTGCTATCCTTTCTTCGGTATTGTTCGCCTGGTGGGTTGGTCGGACAGTGGGATGGCTGCTGGAACGGTACGGCCATGCGCCTCGCCGTCTCATGATAGAGTGTTCCGTGATGCTGGCGGTGGTCGGCTTATGCCTGGCTGCCGGTCTGCGTGGCCGAACGCAACTTTATTATACCTGGAATAACAGGGGAATGTATCGTCTCTACCAGGATATAAGTAAAATTGTCCGCAGGGAAGGCGATGTTTTGCTGGCTTCATATACCCAGACGGCTGTGCCGGTGGAACGCTTGTCAGGCCTTCCTTTACTGCCATTTGCGTGGGATTACAGGAGCGAAGAGCAGTTTCGGCGAGCCGAATTGGTATTTGAACGACTCGTACAGGAAAATCCGGATACGCGTTTTCTCTTTCTGACTCCATTTCAAGGAGTGGCGCTGCCTGGTCTGGCACTGGAGAGGGTTGCGGACTGGAACTTGAAGACCGAGCGTTTGGCGCGAGCGCGACATGCCGTTCCGGATCGCAAGGTCAATATGACTCGGACTCTTTCGCTCTATCGGTTGCACTCGACGTCGCTGAACTCGACTACTTTTCCCTACTCCCGAATTATGGATGGCGAACGGTTCGGGATCAAGGGGTGTGCCAATTTAATGCGTAAGCGTATGATGGATCTCAAGGGGGTCAAGGTGGCTTCGGATGGATTGGTTTTGGATGCCATCTTACCCGATGAAGCGGGGCCGGAATGTCGATTGCTGCTCTTTCTGGCAACGCCGAATGGCGACTTTGGCCGTGTAGAATGGGAGTTACGGAGGTCTAGCGGTACGGTGGCTATCTATGGGAAAAAGATATCGGATAAGTGGTCAACCATATCGATAGCAGGTTCGGATCTGCTTGATGCGACGCTGATTCCGAAAGCGCAGGCGGATATATATGTGACGGATGCCTATCTTTTGAGTGCGGAGGAACCGCCTTTACGCTTGAACAAACACGAAACCGAATCGTTCAAGATGGGGCGCGTAGATTCGCAATGGTTGCGCGCAAACAGTTCTCTTGCCTTGCCTGTGGATAACGATCAACGTTTTCTCTATCTGCATGCTACGCCAGGGCGTGATATCGACGGTATGGCGCAAGTGACCGTTACGCCGGTGGCGGATGCCGCCCCGGCGGTTTCCGTGTCTGTCGCAAACGCCTGGCAATGGATCGTCCTGCCTTTACCCGGGACTGGGGATGGGCGCTTTACATGGTATGATGTTCATGTGGATCCGCCTTGGAATCCCGGTATTCGTGATTTTCCGGATGATCTTGGGTTGCGTCTTTCAACCGTCATTGTGGAATAGCACTTGCATTTTCCATCTAAGCCCTGATGGCATGTCATAAGGCTGGCGGTAATCGCCGCTGTTTGCGGTGATTCATGGCGGTATAAATGGCGACAATGCCCAGGCATACCCCCCTGTGAAGAAGTGCCTGAGGGGAGTAGCTTCCTGCATCAGCGCACGCGACCTGGAGCTCCTCGCGGAACTGGTTCCTGAACCCGCTGCCACTGATCGAACCGGGATGCCAACGGAAATCCGACAGGGGTGGTCCCGGGATATGACAGGCACCACCTTGATGCCAGAGTCGTAGCGTCAGGTCATAATCCCAGGCCGCCTTGATGTCTTCGCGTAGTAAGCCTGCTGCTTGCAGGGCCGTGCGCCGAAAGAACATGGCTGGCTGGGATATGTAGTTGATCGACTGGATGCAGAAACGCGATGAGATCGGGAAAAACATCTCCTTGAAGCGAGTGATCGGCTTTCGGATCTCATTACTCTCTTCGTCAATAATCCTGCATCGTCCAAAACATAGAGCCCGGTGGGGCGCGTTTTGCATGGTCTGGATGACACGTTTGAGAGTTCCTGGGTGGTAGCGGTCATCGGCGTTGAGCCAGGCGACCATATCGCCACTGGCGATGTCAAACCCCTTGTTGATTGCGGAGGCAGGGCCGTTGTCGGGTTCCGAGATGAAGGTGTCGATGGAATCGCGGTAGCGATTGATGATGTCTAGTGAATGGTCAGTGCTGGCGCCATCTACGACAATGTATTCCAGATCGGTGCCGGATTCCCGCTGCTGGAGAACACTTCGGATGGTTTGTTCCAGAAAGCGCTCCCCATTGAAATTGGGCGTGATGATGCTTATTTTCATTGACCCCATTCTATAGATGCTAGGCGCACATCATGGTTTCCCGCTTTAACCAGAAATCGAGGATAGGCTGGTCCATCCTCGCGCATCCAATAGATCAGGCGGATCCATGCGCCATCTCGAACTGAACCGAAATACGGCGCATAAGGATCTCGTTTTGCATCGTCTGGATGAAGGCGTAGGTCTACTTCACCGTCATCCGGATCAAGTCGAATCGACAGTCCGCCGTCCCTGGGTTGATCAACCATCCGTTTATCCACATCTGGAATACTAAGCAGGTAGGTTTGGTTGGCAAGCAATAAGGCATTCGGCATCGTCGCGGACCCGTGCATCGGCTCCACGGACTTAATCTCAACGCCAATGGGATGAAATTCGGGCGCATAGGCAGAGAGCGTCTGTCCCCGTCCCGTTCGCCGGAGCGCGGCGACCGGTACAACCCCTATTGGTTTACCCATAAACCTTTCCCCGACAACAAGATCATACCGTTGTGCCTCTCTGAAGGAGTTGAACTTGTATATCCTATTTTTCGGCACGAAAAAAATTCCGGTGAAGATAAATGCTGCAAAGCAAGCGTACCGAATTCTGTTTCCCCATTTCCCCAAATCCGGATCAAGCAACGTGCCGATCAGCGCTATAATTAAAACGTAAAATGCGGTAAGCGCATTCCTGAAATCATAGGACGCCGTAAAGAACCAAATCACTAGAGTAAGTGCTCCCGAGAGCGAGAAAAAGGCCAATTTGAGCCTAAACAGCGCCAACAGACAAACGCAGGCGCACAGAACAACTACGGGTATTCCAATGGCTTCTGGCGCAGAATAAACATTCATCAGTTGCGCGACCATGGCGTTTGCATGCTTCCCGTCGGGTGTAAAAAGCGATGTATGCGCGACCTCCAGTGTGAAGGCGTGCAGAAAGGGCCTTCGCTCCGCCAGATCGGCATGGTGACTGTAATAAAACTGATGCAGGAAATAGGGAGCAACGCTGAGCATGACAAGTGCAATAGAAACGCATCCCATGGCGAACCGGCTCTGTTTCCAGGACACTCGCAAGAGCAGGGCGGCGAGGAGCAGGCTCCAGATCATGCCATTTCCTTTTGTAAACGCCACCGGGAAGAGAACCAGAAGGAAGATAGTGGCGTCCGGCACGATGCCGGGACGCGCGTTCCAGTCTCCTGCGCGATACGAAAACAGCAACGCGCATGCGGTGGAGACTGTGGCTGTCAGGTGGATGTCGACATACCCATTGGCCAGATATCCAAAAACATCCTTGTTCCACACAAACAGCAACCAGGCAATCATGCATGGTAGGGGCAGGTTCCGGGCCAAGCACCAGAGCGACAACATTAGAATCGCAACGTAAACAACGCAAAATCCATGCAAGAGCAAGTGCTCCACTGGGAATACATCGCCGCCGGTCCCGGCGATTTTGTAAAAGACACTGTGTAAGGTAGGCAGGAATTGCGGATACCCTCCCATCAAATATTGCCCTAACCCATGTCGCATTGACATGTCGACCGCCCATTTGTCCCAGGAGACAATCGCATCCCACGCCAGCATGGGAGTGCCTATTGCGGCTTCGAACAGACCTTGTAAAAAGAGCAGACCGAGAAACAGGCCGATACGATCCAGCACAGGAAGCATGCGCCATCGGTCATAGAGTGTCCAGCACCGCTTGGCGATGGAGCCGCCTAGTAAGCCGTATGTCCCTCCCATCGCCATCACCAGCAATCCGGCCAGGCAAAGGGTTGGCGTATAGATCCCTAAAAGATACAAGTGCCAGAAAAATAGCGCGCTCAAGCTGATGCTCGTGGTTGTGATCAGCAGCAATTGCGTTCGTAATTGGCGACACGTGATTCGCAGTAGCCGATTCAACCACAACCCCGGTCCAAACATCAGTATTCCGGCGATCATCAAGAACCGCAAAACGGGCCAATAACCCTCAGGGCATGATAGTGACAATTTCGTCCATACGTACAGCATGCGCAGTATGCAAAACGCGAACGGAAGAAGCCACAGGTTAGCCTGGGCGTGGCTATCTGGATTACGAATGTTGATCACGACATCTTCTCGAACGCTGGTTGTACGACGGATTCCCGGTCATGCGAATTCCAAGGCACGGTTGCGGTAGTGGAGGTAATTCTCGTAGGGGACTTCCTCGGGCACGCCATGGTCGCAGGTGGGGATGTAGCCGCCGCAGCCTCGCGGACGGAGGCCATGCGCGTGTCCAGCGTCTCGAAGCGAGTCGGCGTTGTCGGGTCCAGTCGCCATTTGTAAAGCTCCTGCCAGGTTTTGCATGTCCTTGACCGGGTGATCGACGTATTCGGGCATAAACCCGCTGCGGCGGCCCTTGAAGCAGAGTACATGCCGACCGGCGAAGTCCTGCACCAGCTCATACTCGCCGCGGTCCTCCAGCACCTTCTCCTCAAAAGCAGGGGTGAAGGCCGCCTCGCACCAGTCGAGCCCGCCGATGCTGCGTCCGCCGGAGGGATCATAGCCGAAAAGCTCCGCGCGCGCCACGTCCGCCGGCATGCCCTGCTCGGCCCAGCGCTCCAGGCAGTAGAAGCCGAACTCGCGCTGCACGAAGGGGGCACCGGGGGTAATGGCATAAGCGGCCCGCAGTTTGCGCGCGGCCGCGCACATGGCGTCCTCGGGCACCATCGCGTGTACCCCGTCTGGTGTGGATGCAATATCGGTCATGTTCAGCTCCTGTGAAGGCGTATTCTGCGATAACCGAGGATAAAAGCAATCCCTTCTTTCCGCTCTTTTTTGCAACAGAGGGCGAATTGCACTGGTTATTTCCCGGTTTGCTGGTAGGCTATGCGCTTTACGTAAAAAGTCACGGTGGTGATGAGAGTTGATGGAGTTACGGGATGAAGTGTGAGTTTTGTTATGTGAACGAGGCCTGTGTCGAGATCCAGCAGATCACCGATGGCAGTCTGCGCGAGGTACATATGTGTGCCAGCTGCGCCGCCGCCAAGGGGGTCAAGTCGCCCGTTGATCTGGCTGGCCTGCTGGTCAGCGGCGGTCTTTTCCCGTTTGGCGAGGACGAGCCGGAATCGGCGGTTCCCGAAAGCACGGCGGGTTGCCCGGTCTGCCACATGCGCGCGGCCGATTTCCGCAAAACCTCCCGGCTGGGTTGTGCACATTGCTACGAGGTCTTTGCTGGATTGCTGAAGCCGATGCTCGAATCCATGCACCGCGCGACGGTTTACGAGGGCAAACAGCCGGTGCGCGAGGATGTGCGCGGCGAGCTCAGCGGGCTCAAGGCCAGTCTGGCCAGGGCCATCCGCGCGGAAGCCTATGAAGAGGCCGCTGGGCTGCGCGATCGCATCCGTGTGCTGGAGCTGGCCAATGCCTGTCTGGATGGGGATGCCCCGCAGGAGGTGGCGGTATGAGGGCTGGAGTGGATACCGCTCAACCGGAACGGCCCGCGGTTAGCACGGCCGGCAAAGTGGTGGTCAGCAGTCGTATCCGTCTGGCCCGCAACCTACAGGGCAAGGCGTTCCCCGGATGGGCCGGTGCGCGGGAGCGGCAGCGCGTGTTTGACACGCTGAGCGACATGTTGATGAACGAGAGGTTGCTTGAGAATCCGGTGCGCATTCAGATCGAAGACCTCGATCCGCTTGAGCTCGATATCCTGCGCGAGCGCCATCTGATCAGCGCAGAGCTGGCGTCGGGTGGCGCGGGGACGGGCGGCGTCTATGATGACACGACCGGCTTGGTGGCGATGATCAACGAGGAGGATCACCTGCGGTTGCAGGCGCTGCGTCCGGGATTCGACCTGGAGGGCGCGTGGCAGGCGCTCACGCGTCTGGAGACGGGACTGGAACGGCATGTCGCCTATGCCTTCACGCCTTCGCTGGGTTATTTGACGGCCTGTCCCAGCAACGTGGGCACGGGCATGCGGGCGAGTGTGATGCTGCACCTGCCGGGGCTGAAACTGCTGGACGAGATCGATCAGGTGGTCCGCGGGCTTAATCGTATGGGGTTTGCCGTGCGGGGTGCCTTCGGCGAGGGGTCGGAGGCCGATGGCAGCCTGTTCCAGATTTCGAACCAGGCCACGCTGGGGATCAACGAGGACGACACCCTACAGCGTATTGCCGAAATCGTGCAGACGTTGGTGAGGCTCGAGGGCCAAGCGCGCCAGCGCCTGCGCGAGCTGCCGATGCCGCGCCTGCTGGATCATGTCGGCCGCATTTTCGGGGTGTTCACGCACGCGGCGATGCTGAGTGCCAGCGAGGCGATGGATATCCTGTCAGGGTTGATGCTGGGAACCGGATCCGGTATGATAAGCGGCACCGATAGCAACAGTCTGGAGCAACTGATGTGGACCGTGCAGCCGGGCCATCTGCAGCGGGAGGCGCGGCGTTCGCTTTCGGCACTGGAACGCGATGTGTTCCGTGCCGGCTATCTTCGCGGGGTTTTGAGTAACGTGCAACGAACAGGACAATAATGAGCAACTTCAATAATTTCACACCGCGCGCGCAACAGGTGATCAACCTGGCGCGCAAGGAATCGGATCGTTTCAACCACCCCTACATCGGTACGGAGCACCTGCTGCTCGGGTTGATCGTGCTGGGCGAGGGCGTGGCCGTTACCGTGCTCGAGCGCCTGGGCGTCTCGCTGGAGGCCGTGCGGCTCGAGGTCGAGAGTGCGGTCGGCCAGGGACCGCAGACCAAGGTCGAGGGCAATGTGCCCTTCACCCCGCGCTCGAAGAAAGTCCTGCAACTGGCGATGGCCGAGGCGCAGGCGCTCAACCACACCTATGTCGGCACCGAGCATATCCTGCTGGGGCTGCTGCGCGAGGGGGAAGGGGTTGCGGCGCGCGTGCTGATGAACCTGAACGTGGACATCGAGGCGGCACGCCGGGAGGTCATGCGCGAGCTGGATCCCAATTTCGAACCGTCCGAGGCCGACGAGGCCGAAGCGGGCGAGGTGCGCGCCAAAGAGATTAAGACCCCGGCGTTGAACGCGTTCGGCCGCGACCTGACGGCACTGGCGCGCGAGGGTAAGCTGGATCCTGTCATCGGCCGCGAGTCCGAGCTCGAGCGGGTGGTACAGATCCTGTGCCGCCGCAACAAGAACAACCCGGTACTGCTGGGCGAGGCCGGGGTGGGCAAGACCGCCGTGGTCGAGGGCCTGGCGCAGATTGTCGCGGCCGGCAATGTGCCCGAGAGTATGCGCGACCGCAAGGTGGTAACGCTGGACATGGCCCTGATGATTGCGGGCACGAAATATCGCGGGCAGTTCGAGGAGCGCATCAAGGCGGTGATGGACGAGATCCGGCGTTCGGGCAATAT
>CAZOXS010000027.1:0-3000 GCA_964583785.1 uncultured Victivallales bacterium | reverse complement strand
TCGTCGTAGACGATCAGGGCGTCCTCGCCGCGGTCGCGGAAGAATTCCGCCATGCAGCAGCCGGCAAAAGGAGCGATGTACTGCAGCGGGGCCGAGTCGCCGGCACTCGCGGCCACCACGATGGTGTGGCGCAGGGCGTCGGCCTCGCGCAGGGTCTCGACCACGTTGACGATGGTCGACATCTTCTGGCCGATGGCGACGTAGACGCATTTGACGCCGGTATTGGCCTGGTTAATGATGGCGTCGACGGCGAGGGTTGTCTTGCCGGTCTGGCGGTCGCCGACGATCAGCTCGCGCTGGCCACGGCCGATGGCGGTCATGGCGTCGATCGCCTTGAGACCGGTCTGCAAGGGGACATGGATTGATTCGCGCTCGGCGATGCCCGGCGCGTCGGTTTCCACCAGGCTGGTCGCGGTCTTCGGTAACGGTCCCTGACCATCGATCGGTTTGCCCAGCGGGGTGACGACCCGTCCGAGCAGGGCGTCGCCGACCGGTGCTTCCAGCACACGGCGGGTGCGTTTGACAACATCGCCTTCCTGGATACGCATGCCGTCGCCAAGCACGATCACGCCGACGTGGCGGCGCTCCAGATTCATGACCACGCCATAGACGTCATTCGGGAAGAGAACCATCTCCTCGGCCATCACGCCGGGCAGGCCGTCGATGTGCGCGATGCCGTCGCCGATGGCGGTCACGTGCCCGATCTCGTCGGTGGTTACATCCGGCGTGTACTTGGCGGCATTAGCTTCCAGGATTGCCTTGACGGCGGCTATATCGAGAGTGATTTCAGGCATGGGCAGCAGACTAAGGCTTTGGGGCGGATTATTCAACCAAGAACGTTATTGTTCGCGCGGACGCACGGGAGCAGGATGCTCCCGCTACCTTGCTCGGGAGCTGGAAGCTCCCGCCACTTTACAGTAGTAGGTCGGTGCGGCCGATCAGGTCTTTGGCGCGCGAGACGCCGAGCAGAAACAGGGCTGTCTGGAATTCGCGTTTGAGACGGCGGATGTGCGCGATCACGGCATCGGGCGATTCGGCGGCAGGCTCGAGGAATGGGCGGGCGATGCCGCCGAGCGAGGCCCCTAGGATCAGGGCCTTGGCCATGTCGAGGCCGCTGCGGATGCCGCCGGAGGCGATCAGCGTCAGGCGGTCGTGCAGCGGGGCGAGCCGACAGATGGCGTCGGGGGTTGGAATCCCCCAGTCCTGGAAGCAGAGGCCGGGACTGTCGCCACCGGGCGCACGCCCGTGCTCGATGCGGCTCCAGGAGGTGCCGCCGGCACCGGCGACGTCGATGAAGTGCACGCCGTTGTCCAGCAGGATCAGGGCGTCCTCGATGCTGATGCCGCAGCCGACTTCCTTGACGATAACCGGCACCTCCAGGCTGGCGACCAGTTCGCGGATGCGCTCGTTCACGCCACGGAAGCGGGTGTCGCCCTCGGGCTGCACGGCCTCCTGTAGCGGATTGAGATGCAGGCAGAGTGCATCCACGCCGGTTTCCCGCACCAGCCGGTTGCAATCGGCGGGGGTGATGCCGTAGTTGAGCTGCACGGCACCGAGATTGCCAACCAGCAGGGCATTCGGTGCCTGCTCGCGCAGCATGAAGCTGTCGCGGGCGCTGGCGTCCGCGAGCATGACGCGCTGGGAGCCCGTGCCCATGGCCACGCCGGTGGCTTCGGCGGCTTGCGCGAGGTTGCGGTTGATCCGCAGCAGTTCCTCGCCGCTGCCGCCAGTCATGCAGGAGATCAGCAGCGGGAAGGCGAGCGTCTTACCCATGAAGTCGATGCGGGTGTCGACCTCGTCGAGGTCGATCTCCGGCAGGGCCCGGTGCGTCAGCCGGATATCGTCAAAGTAGTACTTGCGTCGGTCCGTATCCTTGTCGTGACGCAGGACACGGATATGGTCGAGCTTGCGGTCATTGACGGGATTAGTCACGGCTGGCACGCTCCAATTTGCGGTGGGCGTTCATCAGCTCGCCGGGATTGGTCAGCGCGGCCATCAGCGAGAGTTCACCGCAGAGCACGGCGGCGGCGGTGATCGCCGCCAGGCGGCGGGCGTTCTCCCCGGTCGCACGCGGCTGGCGGCAGCCGAGTGCCTCGAGGTTCGCCTCGACGAAGGGCAGCGTCTTGCCATTGCCGACGGTGCCGACGATCAGGTTGGGGAGCGTGACCGAAAAGCGCAGGTCGCCGGTGACCTCGTCAACTTCGGCCAGGGTGAAGGCCTGTGAGCCTTCAATGATGTTGGCGGCGTCCTGTCCGGTGGCCAGATAGACCGCCAGCAGCATGTTGGCCACATGGGCGTTGGCCGAGCGCGTGCCGCCGGCCAGGGCCGTCCCGAGCAGGTTCTTGCGGGTGTTGAGCGTGGCGATCGCCTGCGGGGTGGTGCGTAGCAGCTTGCGACAGATGGCCTCGGGCACAAGCATCTCGGCGACGGCGTACTTGCCCCGGCCGAGGATGCCGTTGACGGCGGAGACTTTCTTGTCGGTGCAGTAGTTGGCCGAGAGTGAGCTGTAGCGTAACTCCGGATGCCATTCGAGGATTGCGTTGAGCGCCGCTTCGGCGGCGGCTGTGACCATGTTGTGGCCCGAGGCGTCACCGGTCTGCATCTCGATGCGCAGGTAGATCAGGTTGCCGACCACCTGCCAGTGCAGGTCGCTGAAGCGTCCGAAACGGGTCGTCGCGTTGACGGCCTCGGCGATACGCGGCTTCTGGTTGCAGAGGCTGGTGACGGCGGCGACGGCCTCGGCGGCGCTGGGGGCCTCGAGCAGGATCGAGCGCGCCATCAGATCGGCGGCGATGGACACCGCGATACCGGCGGTCTGCATCGAGACGCGCGCCCCGCGCGCGGTGGACGGCCAGAGCGGCGACTCGAACGTCGCCATCGGCACGCAGAGCGTTTCCTCCGCCCCGTCATAGACCAGACGAACGGGGCCGACCTGCCGCATGGGAATGGCGGCTGAAAGCGTTTCATCTGTTTTCATGCGGGAAACGTAGCGGATTGGCG
>CAZOXS010000026.1:0-6772 GCA_964583785.1 uncultured Victivallales bacterium | reverse complement strand
TACGACGCCAAGGAAATCCGCGAGATGTCCGCTCGCCTCGGGCATGTGCCGATTATCGACGATTAACCACCGACCAGCCACGGCTGCATCAAAAGCCCCGGTTCTGAACACCGCAAAGGGCGTAGCCTGCTCAAAAATGGTAATTCCAGACCATCAGGCTGTCCAAAACCCCTCACGTGCGCAGCATCCGCCATTTTCCCTTGCAGAACCCCTCGTGGTTTCCGGCTTCAAGCGGAAACCACGAGGGGTTCTGCAAGTGCCTCTTTAATCGATGTGAAATGATTTTTTCGACGCCGCGGGCACCCGTCCGCCGTAACTGCGTGTGGAAATATTCGTCCACACTCGGGGTCTTAGCAGCCCGATCCGGCAGTGTCAAGTTCTTCGCTTGTCGTTCACTAATATACTTGCAATTATACTTGCATGAAAACAGGCATTCTGGCACACTATTCCCAACGTAAGAGAGGGCGATCATGAGCCAAATGACCATATACTTGGATGAGGCCTCCGCACGCGCGATCAAACGCTCGGCGAAGCGGGAACGCGTATCGGTCTCGAACTGGGCGCGGCGCCGTCTGTGCGAGGCTGTGCGTGATACATGGCCGAATGATTTTTTCGCTGTATTCGGGGCCTTGCGCGATTCCGACCTTGAGCGGCCTTCGCAGGCCGCGTTTGCCACCGACGCCAAACGGCAGGAGTTGTGATGCGATACTGTTTGGATACCGACACCTGCATTCACGCCATGAAGGGAACCTATCCGAATATCGCCAAAATGTTCGGGCAGCGCGAACCGGCCGACTTTGGAATTCCGGCTATCGTCCGAGCCGAATTACTACTGGGTGTCCTGAAAAGCAAGGCGCCGGATCGCACACGTACCATCGTCGAGACCTTCCTGACACCACTTGAAACGATTCCGTTCGAGCAGGCGGATGCGAAACACTATGCCGAGATCCGCTATGACCTCGAATCTAAAGGAACACCGATTGGCCCCAATGATTTACTGATTGCAGCCACGGCACGAGCCCGACACCTAACCCTGATAACCCACAACACCAACGAATTCCACCGGGTAATCGGCTTGGCAATTGATGATTGGTGCTGCTGACGGCAGGAATTCAACGGGACAGCGATCAGCTGTCCCCCGATGTGGACCGCTTGCTGCGCTCAGAACGTTGATAGGCCGGTGGATTCCTGGAGGCGGTAGAGCAGGTACCGCCAGCGCGAGGGATCGGCGTAGGTGTCGTAGTCGCCGGAGATGGCCGGCAGCGGTTTGGCACGCCAAGTGAGCGCGAGGTAGTCTCGTATGGAGGTGGAAAAGGCGGCGGCACGCGGGGCGCGAATCTCGACGCTGGTCTCGAGGTTGAGATTGCGCAGGTTGCGCCGGGTGTAGTTGGAGGAACCGAGGATCACGGACAGCTCGCCCCCCGCCGACTCCAGCACCAGCAGCTTGGTGTGGAACTGCTCGCCGCGCGTCTGCACCCAGCGCACCGGGATCCCCGCCGCCGTAAGCTCGGCGGCCACCGGGCGGTTCGGGATGCCGTTCTTCTCACGCCCGAAGGCATCCTTGTTCGGGTCGAGCACCACCCGGACCACGGCACCGCGCCGATGCGCCTGTTTGAGGGCGCGGACGACCGGGCGCGACGACAGGTAGAACATCGCCAGCGTGACGGTATCTTCCGCTTGCGCGCGACCCAGCAACCCCAGCACCGCACGCTCGACCGCCCGCTCGGTCAGCACACGGATGCGCAAGGGCGACGACGCGTCCGCTTCCGCATCAACGGGCGCAATCACCTCCGGCGCAGGCGCGCCCGACAGGGCGCACACCGCCGCCTCGGTCGCCAGCAGGTCGGCCACCGCCGGACCGCTGAAGACGGCGGCGACGTTGTGATGGGCGCTGCTGGCATCGTGCGGATTGGCGGAGGTGACCAACGCGGTCAGCACCCCCTGCCGGTCGGCGATGACGGTCTTGCGGTGGTTGGCCTTGAAGTTGAATAGGTCGAAGTAGCTGCGCAGCGGCACGCGTCCACCCGCCACCGGATTGGGCAGCATCGGCCCGAATCGGTGCGGCCAGAAGCGCAGCAGCAGCCGCCACCAGACCGAATGCGCGGGGTTGCTGTCGCGCAGGGCGGTCAGCCGGGTGGTAACCACGGTCACGCCGTTGGCGCGCAGGCGGTCGAGGTGCGGGGCGGCGAGCCCGCCATACCAGGTGTTGATCGGGTCGGTGATCAGCCAGCAGCGCAACTGCGGACGGGCCTGCCGCCGGGCGATGATCGCATCGGTCAGCTCGCGGGAGAGCGCGCGGTGGATGCGGTCCTCCTTGCCGGTGAAGTCGTTGAACAGGAACATGTCGATCACCAGCCGCGTCTCAGCCTCGGCGATCATGGCAAAAACCTCATCGAAAATTTGCTGATCGAAACGGCGCTGCCCGTCGGGATCGGTCGTGGTGATATCGCGCAGGAAGCGCAGATCGCGGGCAGGGCGGAATGGTCCGGCGAAGTCCAGCCCGGCGGGTAACGGCTTGCAGGCGTGCCAGCCGGCAACCGCCGCCAATACCGACAACGGCAGCAAGAGCCGCCAGCGTTTACGCCTGGTGACCGGGAGGGACGGCAAATCGGCTTTTTGATTCTGCATCGTGGTGTGCATTTGACACGATCCCGCAAAAACGTCAAACTTTTACTGTCATAGATAGGTAATCAATGTAGGACAGGCACCCTTGCCTGTCCATCCGAGCATAAGCCGACTGCCAACGTGCTTCTGCTCGGCAGGTCGGGCAAGGGAGCCACGACCTACTTTACGAAGAATTCATTATGAGCGAAGAGCTTTTTCCGGATCCCGAAGCGTTTATCAAACTGTCCAAGGCGGTGATGCCCTTCGGTAAATATGCCGGGCGTCGGCTGGTCGACCTACCCGAGGCCTATGTGGTCTGGTTCCGTCAGCAGGGGTTTCCCAAGGGCAAGCTCGGGGAAATGCTCGAAATGGTCTACACGATCAAGGAAAACGGGTTGGAGTATTTGTTTCATGCCGACGAAGGGTGAAGGGGATAGGGACTTGGGCTCGGGCGTGCAGCGCTGCGGACGGGTTGCACCCGGCCCTCCACTGGCAGGTCAGGCGCGGCGGCGGGTCTGGGCCTGGATGAAGGTGGCGAGCGGGGCGTCGCACCAGCCGGGCAGGGCGAAGATGTGCTCGAGCAGGGCGGCGCTGCCGATGGCGTCGTAGAGCGCGTCGTGCGGCTCGCGATCGGGCGCCAACATGTGCACGCGATCGTTCAGCCGCAGTTGCACGAGCAGCGCCTCCAGCGAGTAGTCGCGCAGGCCGGGATATACCAGGCGCGCGATCTTAAGTGTATCGAGCACGATGGCGGGCGGGTGGAGCGGGAAGGCGTTGGAAAGGTAGCGCGTCTCGGTGGCGGCATTGTGCGCGGCCAGCGCGACGCCCTCCAGTCGTGAAGCGAGGGCTGGCCAGAGCGCCGGAAGGGTTGGCGCGGTCCGCATCGCGTCGCGCCGTTCGGCATGACGACCAGGCGCATAGCGATTAAACGGACGCTCACCGATACACAGCAGGCTCTCGAACGCGCTTTCGGCGACGATTTGCCCAGCACGCAGTGAGATCAGACCGATCTGCCAGGGCTCGTCGGGCCAGCCCTTGACCGCCCCGGTGCCCTCGAAGTCGATCGCGGTAATAAGCGTGTTTCGGGCGGGGGTCATACCGGCAAGTCCCCGTCGAGGTGCTCGCGGACGCAAGCCTCGTAGCACTCCAGCATCCGGCGCACATAATGCCGCTTGCGACTGTAGCCACCAGCAAAGAAGGCCCCCTTGAAGCCGGCCGTGATCATGTTGCGGAACTGCGTGCGCGACACCGGGAAGGCCGACGTGATCCGCTCGAGTTCCTGGGAGACGCTCGTGCGCGAGACCAGGCGGTTGTCTGTGCAAATCGAGACCGAGAGATCGTGTCCGATCATGCGGCGGACGGGGTGATCGGCAATCGACCTGAAGGCGGGGGTGGTCTGGATGTTACTGGTGACGCAGACTTCCAGGCAGATGCGCTGCGAGGCGATGTAGTCGGTCAGCGCCTCGACATAGGCCTTCTTGTCGGTGATGGCGTTATCCTGGATGCAGTCGGCGGCGAAGAGGAAGGTGCCGTGGCCAATGCGGTTGGCGTGGCAGTCGGTAATCGCCTGAAAGATCGACTCCGGCCCGTAGGCCTCGCCCGCGTGCACGGTTGTGCGCATGAAGTGGCGGTGGGCAAACTGGTAGGCGGCGGTATGGTAGGCGGCGGGATAGCCGGCCTCCTCGCCCGCAAGATCGAAGCCGACGATCGGCACACCGTGCTGGTCGCGGATGGCGACCGCCTGGCGGGCCATCTCGAGCGAGGCCATGGCGCAGAGCTCCTTGCGCGGGGCACCGGGGAAAAGCTGGAAGAGCCGGCGGAAGTAGGGACTCATGCCGGGGGAGATCGCCCTCATGGCGCAGGCGATGATGCCGAACTCGAAGGGGATGTCGCTACCCTCGCGGACGGCGGGGCTTTGATTATGCGCGGCCGCCCCGCAGCGCAGGCCGTCGGCGACGGCCTGCAGCACGGCGGGCATCTCCAGTTCGTCGTGAACATGGAGCTGGGGGGCGAAGCGCACCTCGATGTAGCGGACGCCCTCGGCAATGTTGTCCTCGGCCAGCTCGCAGGCGATCCGCTCGATGCTCTCGCTGTCGCGCATCACCGCGCAGGTCAGGGCAAACCCGCGCAGGTATTCGCCCAGATCGGCATAGCGTTCCTTGAAGACGGTTTCCAGCAAACCGGCCTCGGTGAACGAGGGCAGGTCAACCTTCCGGGCACGGGCCAGCTCAATCAGGGTGGCCAACCGCAGCGACCCGTCCAGGTGAACATGCAGATCGCTTTTCGGGATCGCACGGATGAATTCGGGCGTATAAATCGTTTTCATACACGCAGCCTAGCACCGTCCTCCTCCGCCGGGCAAATAAAACCGACTCCATAATCAGAATTAGAATTGCCCGTATAGGAGAATCTATTCCTTGATTCTTTCGTTTCAAGGAAATATATTATTTCCATGATTACCACGATTACAGGCAAGAACCAGGTTACGGTGCCTGCGGCCATTGCGAGCCACGCCAATATTCATATTGGGACGCGTCTCGACTGGGAGCCCGGAGAAAGCAGTGATACGATCATCGTGCGTGTACTTCCCGATACGGCAACGATCGCATCACAGTTGAGGGGGTGCGGCAAGGCATACAAACGCGGCAGTAGCAGTGCGGTGCGGAATCTCGTGCGCGAAAGGACACGGGATGACGGTGAGCGGGGTGCGTAGTGGCGGCAATTACACATATCCTTGATACATCTGCCATTCTTGCGCACTACTTTGATGAGCCCGGTGCCGCAGAGGTCGATGCCATATGGCAGGACAAGAAGCATAAAACCGCCATCTGTTCCCTGACCGTTCCCGAGTTGAAAATGCGATTACATGTCGAAGTCAATGACCGGGCTGAAGTCAACAGGGCTTTCAAACTCTATGTCGATGAGTTGACAACCATTGTTCCGGTCGATCGGGCGGTTGCCGATGAAGCCGCCGCGCTGCGAGAATCAGCACCTTCACGCCTGCCACTGGTCGATGCCTGTATCGCCGGCTGCGCGAAACAACATCGTTGTGTACTCGTGCATCGTGATCCTCACATGGCGCAACTTCCTGGCTCCGTCCAGCAGTTGCATCTCCCCGACAAAGCCTGACGGAGGGATCGGAGGCCAGACCCAAAATGAACAAGTTAAAGGTAATGCTATGAATTCCGAGGAGCTGAGAGGCAGGAAGGCTTTCATCTGCGATATGGATGGCGTGATCTACCACGGCAACCGGCTGCTGCCCGGTGTGACCGAGTTCGTGGCGTGGCTGAAACGCGAGGATAAGCGGTTCCTCTTCCTGACCAACTCCTCCGAGCGTTCCCCGCGCGAACTGCACCAGAAACTCGCCCGGCTCGGGCTTGACGTCCCGGAATCGCACTTCTACACCAGCGCGCTGGCGACCGGCATTTTTCTCAAGACCCAATGTCCCGGCGGCAGTGCCTTCGTGATCGGCGAGGCGGGCCTGATCAATGCCGTTTATGATGCCGGGTTGTCCATGAACAATGTCAATCCGGACTATGTGATTGTCGGCGAATCGCGCTCCTACACCTACGAGACCCTGGTGACCGCGGTCAATCTGGTCAAGCGCGGGGCACGGCTGATCGGCACCAACCCCGATCTGACCGGGCCGGTCGAAGGCGGGATCGTGCCGGCCACCGGTGCGCTGATCGCCCCGATCGAGCTGGCGACCGAGTGCAAGGCCTATTTCGTGGGCAAGCCGAATCCGCTGATGATGCGCCATGCGCTGAAGCTGCTGGGCTGCCCGCGCGAGGAAACCGTGATTATCGGCGACCGCATGGACACCGACATCATCGCCGGCATCGAGGCGGAGATCGAAACCGTTCTGGTGCTTTCCGGGGTCACCACCCGCGAGGGCATCGCGCGCTACGCCTACCGCCCCGGCCTCGTCCTCGACGGCGTCGGGGAGATTCTGTAGCGGCTTCGCCTTCCTCCTCGAATGTCACTATGGTTCGCTTAAAGTGATCAGAGGTCTGTCCCTTGGCAGATATGAGCTGCAGTTCGCTTAATTTCGCCTCATCGAGTTCAAGCGGCTTGATCCCCTTCATGGAACGTTGAGCTCGCAGAGTTTTCGGCGGAAGTCTTTTGTCAGCGGATAGCCGAGCACATCCTTGAGCGACAGCGTCACCAT
>CAZOXS010000025.1:0-4199 GCA_964583785.1 uncultured Victivallales bacterium | reverse complement strand
AAATCAAGGATGCGATCGGTGGCCTCAAAACCGGTGTGCTGGCAGAATACCGTGCCGCCCAGGCGAAGCTGGCGATTATCAATACCGAGCTGGTGGCCTTGCGCGAGAGCGAACGGGAGGCTGAGTCGAGCAGCTATCGTGAGTTTACCGAAGCGATTGACGCCCGCAACCACGTCAAGAAGATCCGGGATGCGCTGGAAATGCGTTATTTCCAGGAGCAGATCGAATTGCGTATTCCGAAGACAACCGTTGAGCTGGTTTCGGAGGCCAAGGCACCGCATGCCGATGACCACGTCAGTCCGAACTTTGCACTGAATATTATACTGAGCGTGATTGCCGGGTTGGGTGCCGGGATAGGCCTAGCCTATTTTGTTGAATACCTCGATACCTCGGTTAAGACGATTGATGATATCGAGCGCAGTATGAATACCCCGGTACTGGGTGTTATTCCGCAGAAGGTTCTGCCGTTGAACGAGAAAGGGGCAAACCCTGCCCATGCGGAATCCTACCGCATCCTGCGTACGAATATCCAGTTCTCTCAGAAGTTCAAGGATGGCAAGGTGCTTTGCTTCACCAGTGGCAGTATGGGCGAGGGCAAGTCGCTGACGCTCTTTAACCTGGCGTTCATCTGCGGTCAGCTCGGTGACCGCACGATCGTGATCGATTCCGACCTGCACCGCCCGCGCCAGCACCGTATGTTCGGGGTCTCGAACAAGACCGGTCTGGCCAATGTTCTGATCGGCGAGGTGGATGTCGATGCGGTCATCCAGAAGCAGGTTTTCCCGAATCTCGATTTCCTGCCGAGTGGCAAGCTCGATGGCGGGGTGCACGGGCTGCTGGATACGGAACGCATGCGCAGCCTGATTGCCTCCTTGCGCGAACGCTATGATCGCATCTTCTTTGATGCACCGCCGGTGATCGGTGTTAGTGATGCCTCGGTGATTGCCCGCGAGGTGGATGGCGTCATGCTGCTGATCCAGCATCGAAAGTATCCGAAGGCGGTGTCGGAACGGGCCAAAGGCATGCTTGAGAATATGAATGTCAATCTACTGGGGGTCGTGCTGAACAACATCAATGTTTCAAGGGATCAGTCGTACTATTACTATCATCAGTATTACTACCAGTCAAACTACACCACAAAGCCACGAAGGGAATCCGCATGAGGCTGTTTCGTTCGTCTTGCATATGCCTGATGCTGATGGTGTACGCTGGTTGCATGACGCTGCCGGATCGGTCTGGTGAGGTGCACCGCATGGCGGCGTACCGCCCGGTTACGGAAGGCATCGTGCTTGATCCGGTGGCCACGCCTGTCGTCTTGTTGCCCGCTGTTGCAACCAATGTGCCTGAAGCGGCAGTGCCTGCGGGTGTCAGCGATGACGTTATAACCGGTGAGGTCACCGTACCCATTCAGTCGGTCTTGCCGGTGCAGCGGATCCTGAGCCGCGGCGACCGTATCATGATCTCGTTGCGCGGTATTCCGAAGGCGGAGGAAATTAAAAATGTGATTGACGGCATTGGCGAGGTGACGCTGCCCCTTGTAGGCCAGGTGAGGGTGGCGGGGTTGACGACTTCCGATGCGGAACGTTTAATTGAAAGTAAATACATCGACGGCGGGTTCTACCGCGGTATCAACGTGATCGTGGTTGCCGAGGATAAGGTTTATTTCGTGCAGGGTGAGGTTTCCCGGCAAGGGAAATTCTCGATGTCCGGCGATGTGACGCTGCTACAGGCCATTACCGAAGCCGGAGGTTATACCCCCTTTGCCAATCGCAAGAACGTCAAGGTGATTCGCGGTGACCAGGTTATTTTCTACAATGCCCGCGATATTGAGAATGGGGAAGGTAATGATCCGCCGGTACTGGCTGACGATATTATTGTGGTGCAGCGCCGCTGGTTCTAGATTTCCTGGTCGCGTTGCCGGTGCGGTTGGCGTCATGATGGCGGTGGCCGGGCTTCTCGCGGTTAGTTACGGGGGGCGCGTCGCAGTTGCCCAAGCCGGTTACTACCGTTTGAAATACGGTAGTCTTGTCGATTCGATCCCTGAGGATAAGACCGCGTTAGCAGAGCGGGCGTATGCGCTCTATCCCTCGAATTATTACCTGTGCCTGCTCATGGCTGGTGATTTCTGGAGGCAATCTGGCGAGGTCGGGAGGGGACGGCGGGAAGCGCGCAAGACGACTGCCGCCGATTGGTGTGAGCGTGGCCGTCGGCAGAATCCCTACGGTCGCGAGCTTGTTTGGACGGCGGCCGATATCGCCCCGTCGCCAGGGGCGGCACTGGCCGTCTGGGAACCCTATGTCGAGCGGGTCTTCTGGGAACCCTGGAACCTTGCTGCCCTGATACGCCTGAAGGCAGCGGCTGGGCACGTTGCGGCTGCACGTGAGCTGTTGCCGCTGTTGCAAGGGCGTCCTGAATACGCGGCCGCCGCCAGCGCGATCAGCCCCTGATGCCCATCAGCCGATCGCCTGGCACAGGGTAATGGCGGCCACGCCGTAGATGTCGTCGGCCGAGCAGCCTCGCGACAGATCGTTGATCGGCTTGGCCAGTCCTTGCAGGATGGGGCCGTAGGCACCGGCACCGGCCAGCCGCTGCGTAAGCTTGTAGGCGATGTTGCCCGCATTCAGATCGGGGAAGATCAGCACATTCGCATCGCCGACAATCGCGCTGTGCGGGGCTTTCGACTTGGCGACGGTCGGTACCAGCGCCGCATCCGCCTGGAGTTCGCCTTCGGCGACGATGTCGAGTTTCTCGTTCTTTATCCGCATTTTCATTAACGACGCTGCCGCTGTGATCTTCTCAAGAGCGGGGTGCGTGGCACTGCCAGCGGTTGAGAAGGAAAGGAAGGCAACTTTGGGTTGCGTCCCCACCAGTGATCGGTAGGTCTGGGCCGTCGCCAGGGCGATGTCCACCAATTGCTCTGCCGTCGGATCGGGATTGACGCCACAGTCGGCATAGAGCAGGACGCTATCGCCAGCGGGGGCTGGTGTGGCCAGGTCCATGACGAAGCAACTGCTGGCGATATTAATGCCGGGCGCGGTGCCGATGCAGTTGAATGCCGCGCGCAGCATGTCTGGTGTCGAGGCGATGCTGCCGGCCACGAGACCGTCGGTGATCCCGTTGCGGGTCATCAGGCTACCGAAGAACACCCGGTCGGAAATCGCCGCACTTGCCTGCTCAAGGGTTATGCCTTTCTTCTTGCGAATCTCGGCAAACTGGGTGGCAAGGGATTCGAAGTTGTCCGCAGCAAGATGATCCAGTGTCAGAAACGCCCGCTCACGGATACCGGCCTGGCGACAGGACTCGCTGATCTCGGCTTCTGTGCCCAGCACGATGACCTCGGCGGCGACCCTGTCCGCGATGATGCGGTTCGCGGCGGCGACGACACGCGGATCCTGTCCTTCCGGCAGGACCAGCTTTTTCGGATTTGTCCGGGCTTTGGCTACAAAACTCTTAATGGCTTGCATGTGATTTCGCGTCCCCCTGGCTTCTGTTTAAACCTCATCCCCGGTGTCGTCTGGTTGCGGCGTTGTGTCACGGTGATTCAGCGAAGACACCACGCTGCGGGCGATCATCAGCTCCTCGTCCGTTGGGATCACGAGCACCTTGCACCGGCTCTGCGGTGTGGAAATAACATCCCTGGTTCCCGCTGTCTTCTCATTGACCTTCTCGTCGAGTTCAATACCGAAGCAGCCCAGTTTGCGAACGATCTTCGCGCGTCCGTAAAGACTCCATTCACCGATACCCCCGCAGAAGACAATCGCATCGGCACCACCCAGAAGGGCGTAGTAGGCACCGATGTACTTGACGACGCGACGGGTGAACATCCGCCGGGCGCGCAAGGCCTGCTGGTCACCCTTGAGTTCCGCCGCGATAATGTCGCGCATATCGAAACTGCCGATTCCGGCGACGCCAAGAAGACCGCTTTCCTTGTTGAGCATCCGATCAATCTCGGCTGGGCTCTTGCCTAGCTCGATCAACCGCAGGACAACCGCCGGATCGATATCCCCCGAGCGCGTGCCCATCATGACCCCCTCGAGCGGGGTCATGCCCATCGAGGTGTCCACTACCACGCCGTGGTCGATCGCGGTCACGCTGCATCCGTTGCCCAGGTGGCAGGTGATCAGGCGCAATCGCTCGTACGGAATCCCGAGCATGGTGCCGGCGGCCGTGGCTACAAAGTTGTGCGACGTGCCGTGGAA
>CAZOXS010000024.1:0-16845 GCA_964583785.1 uncultured Victivallales bacterium | reverse complement strand
CTGCTGGAAGTGTCCGAACGGGTTGGCTTGAGCTATGAGGCGCCCGAAATGCTCTCCACGAAACCGTTTGGCGAAGGGATGTGGACGTGGATGGTCCGCTCGGATTATTCGCCGAATGGTCCGTATTTGGATCTGTCCACGCATTGGTACAATTACGGCATGCAAGCCTTTGCGTATACCAATCAACTTCGCAACCTGATGGCCTGTCATAATAGACTCCATTACGCTAGATGGTATGAGGAGGATGAAGTTATTCAGATACAACTGCCTGCCAACGGAAATCCTGACTTAGTCTGGTTCCGCGATCAGATTGCTGCCAACATCGCGGCTGACTACTCCGGTGCGACTGTTGCCGATCTGCAGGGATTGATGACGACCAACAGCAATTTGGAGCGTCCGCTTTTGCGTGCTGTCGTTCTGGACAAAATCGTCACAGCCATTGGCGATGCCAGCGCCTTTCCCTACATCCTTCCCTATGTCGGATCAAAAGTACCGATCCCGAGTACCGATTGGCGTCTCTATCGTGCCGCGATTGAGCTAGGCACAAACGACACCTATAGCACCGATGCACAGTGGACGGCTGCCCTGGCTGATGCGATTGCCAGCAATGACTCCCCTCGAATTACAGGCATCCTGCATGTGCTGGCAGAGCGTGGCGTTGATGTCCGGACGAGCGCAGAACCCTACCTTCTTGATGACAACGATTATCTTACGATCGCGGCCTTGGATCTTTATCGCACGACCGGTACGGAAAGCGATTTGGTCATGCTCTATAATCAGTTCATGACGAACTGCTGTGAGATCGTCGATGGGGTAGAAATATTCGACATTGATTACAAGATTTATGCCTACTGGGATGCTATTCAGGAGATTGTAGCGCGCACCTCGCCCTCCGCTGCAACGGCTGATGCCCTGGCTGCAGCCTTCAATGCGGTCACATCCAATGGATCTAGTATGGTGGGTATTGCTAACATCTACTTCCCACGAGGCGAACCGATGTCGATCCTGAATCCAACCAACAGTCGCCCGGATAAGATATACGGACAGTATAACACGGGCCCCATCGGGATATTGGGGCTATTTCCTGGAAATGCCAACTGTGATGCGGCATTAAGCAATGTATTCGTTAACATTCCTGATGGGCCCTGGGCAACTCGCAATCATAGTTATGCGGCTGCCGAAGCGGTCATGCGTCAAAAGACCATTGCCCAGATTCTGGCGATCAACGAAAGTGGAGATTTGAGCCGTTGGAACATGCGCCAGGCTGCAAACTATCTTCTGCGGGAGATCTTGCTGGACCATGTACCTTTGCTCAGTGAACAGAGGGATATCCTCACAAAAACACGTTCAGAAGTTGGCACGAACCTCCAACGTGAAAATGGTGGTTTCTTTGATGACCATTATCAAAAAGAATTATCACGTAAACGTGGATTGGAAGAAGAGGATGCGGTCCTTTACTTTTTTGTTCAATAGTAGCAAGGATGTGATTATGATAAAAGGCAACAAACTGTCGTGCCGGCAATCCGACCAGTCACATGCGGGAACTGAACAAGATCGCCTTGATGAAACACCGTTATCATGTTTGCGTGTAGTGTCTGCTCGCATTCATCCGCAGTGGGTAGCCATTCTGCTGGTCTGTAGCTCGGTTTGGTCCGCATCGACGGCTTCAGCGGCCTATTCTCCTGTGCCTTATTTTGATGATTTCAATTATACCAACGCAGCAAGTCTTGATGGTACCAATGGTTGGTCCATCTTCACGACGAAGCCAGATTATGGATTAACACCCATCCTCCCCATTCAATATCACGGATGGACGGGCGATGTCGCAGGCGCCGCAATCGCATCAAACAGTGCTTTGCGATTGACGCGGAAACTGCTTGCCAACCAGTTTGGTGATTATTCAAAACAGCCGGGCGTAGGTTGGCCCGTGACCTCGGGGGAATTCGATAAACCTTCCGTGGCAACGCTGCGTTTCAAGGTTGACCTTTCCGAGGCAACTGCTCCTACCAATGGGATGCATGAAATCTCTCGCGTGGGTAACATGTTCTGGCCTGCTTCTCGCTGGCATTATGAGAATCGCAACAAGTACTACACGATGATGCCGGTCGTGCGTGCATTCGTAAAGACCAATGGTTTAGTCACAGCCTATGATGGTAACTTCACGACCAACCTCACGCATACCCCGATTACGAATACGGCCGTGATAACCTTGACGCTCAATTACGAGACCTTCAAATGGTCCTTATGGGTGGATGATGAGTTGGCTGCTGCTGATATCGGCCTCTATAAACCCAATATGGGCACAAGTATTGCCTCCTATGATCATATGATACATGATGGTTGGCACAAGGAGTATGACGGCCTGAAACGGATTGGTTTTGTTGATAATACCAGTGATGGAGCCTGTATCGTTGATCAGGTGCGTGTATTCGAGGGTACTCCCTCGTCCAAAACGCTTCCCTTTCTAGAAAACTTTGAGACGCGCACAGTCAGCGAGCAGACGATTACCATTACGCCCGGAGTCCTGAATGGACAAAATAATATTTTTGCAAAAGATGCTAACGTTTCAACGGATGCTCAAAATGATTCTCCCGGTAGTGTCGGGTCTCAGGGGGCAAAGATCGAAGTGGGCGGTGAAGTCTTTCAGTTATTCCTCGACCAGCAGACCAACGTCTGGAATGATTTCTGGTTGTCTCCGGTTGCCTCTGGTGGCGGTTCTGGTAGTGCCAATGTGGATCTGGGTGGGGGCCATGCCGTATTCTCTGTGAATGCAACGGGTAGTGTCTATGTGTATGATGGTGCCACGGCAACCAATATCGCAACCGCAGCAACCAACGCCTGGACACGCTTCACCGCCGAGCTGGATTACAGCAGTGATACCTGGTCGCTCTACATCAATAGCTCCCTCGTCCAGAGCAATTTGGCCTTCAAAGGGGCTGGAGTTGCTAATAGTTATGAAGAGTTTCGCGTATCCTCGCACGGTGACGCCGTTGTCTATCTCGATGATATTATCCTCGGCGTTGACTCCCCTTTTAATATTCCATCCGTATCGTTTTCCACAGATACAGAAGAAATTGCTGTAGGTACCGCTCAAGTGACCGTTACCGCGACTTTGAGCTGGGCGTTCGGGCAGCCTATTACGGTCCCATATGTTCTGCGTGCAAATGGTACCGCCATGCAGGTCTACAGCTACAATGCTGCCGATGGTTCCTTGCTCTTCCAGCCGGGTGAAACCGTCAAAACCTTCACCTTCACGATCTCTCGCGACGCTTTCAGCTATGCTGAGTATGATGATAGCCTGACCTTTGCCATAACCAATCTGAATCCCGCTTTAGTCACGGCTGGCACCTACGATGTGCTCACCTACTCGATCCTCACGACGCCAGCGCACTTCTATGTGATGCCCTTCACCGAATCCTTTGAATACCGTAGCCTGGGTTCCCTTGACGGGCAGCGCGGCTGGGAAGCCACCTATGCGGACGTGCAGAGTGACGATGTCTACGCTGGCAGCCAAGCCGCCTCCAGTGAACGCCTCGGCGGAACCCTCTCGCATGCCTTCACCAATCAGGCAACCAGTGTGAGAATCGAGTTTCGTGCGAAACCGCGGTTGACGCTTCACGAACCGACTCCGCCTGCTGGCAGCACGTATGCATTCTACGTGTCATCCAATGGCTATATTGTGGCCTTCAATGGTTCGACTTCCACCAATCTTGGTAATGTCGTAACCTTGAACGAGAATAGCTGGGCCAACTTCAAAATCCATACCGATTACCATGCAAAAACCTGGGATCTTACGGTAAATGACACGAAATTGTTCGAAGGATTTAATTTCTATAATACGTCCGCGACGAACTACAGCGGTTTCAAGGTGAACGGACAGTTCACCATTGATAATATCCAGATTTACTATGGTCCTCCGGGAAAACCGACGAATCTAGTTGCTGTGGCTCAAGACGGTCAGGTTGATCTGACCTGGGCTCCTGTACAAGGTGCATCAACCTACCGTATCAAGCGCGGTACCGCACCGGGCGGTCCCTATACGCTGCTCTCCTCGCAGAGTACCACCAACTTCAACGACACGAGTGTCATCAATAATATCGACTACTACTATGTGGTTTCGGCCGCGAATTCGACGGGAGAGGGTAATAACTCCGACGAAGCGTCAGCTATCACACGCGGCAAGGTGCTGGGGCTGACCGCCGTCGGCGGGATTGGGATGATTACCCTCGAATGGGCTGCGTATGAAAATGCGACCAATTACTACATTATGCGTAGTCAGAATTCGGGGGCGTCCTACGTTACGCTTGCATCGACGAACGTGAATAGCTATGTGGATGTTAGCGCTGCCAATGGCCAAACTTACCTATATTACGTCTATGCCAAGGCGGTTGGTTACACCAGTCTCAACTCGGATGTCGTATCGCAGTCTCCCGCCTTGCGTACGATTTTCTATGACAGCTTCGAAAGCCCTGCCGTTTCCGATTCTAATGAGCACCAAGAAACGCTTATACCCAATTGGAGCATACGCTGGAGTCTAGATGACAGTCTTAATTCGCGGTCTGGACTCGTGAATAATAACACGGTTCCGCAGGAGTTTGCGACTCCCTTTGGTAATCAATGCGCATGGGTCTGGGATGAGCGCTATATCGTAACCATGAGCATCGAGGAAGTGCTCAAGGAAGAGGCATACTACAAGCTCAGCTTCAATGTGGCAACCGAGTTGGCCACAGGGGCAGGCGAAGGTCAAATCCGCTACAGAGTGGCCTTGATGGCGGGTGAAACCGTGCTGAAGGAGGTTGTCGCCTCCTGGAATATCATGGAAAATAATTTTGACCGCGCCGACGTGGTCGAGTTCACCACGCCGATTGGGCATGCTGATGTTGGTCAACCGCTCAAGATTCGTGTCGATTATTATTCAGGCGATTGGAACTATGTCATGGGTGTCGATAATGTACGCTTGGAAACGTCGATCGATCCTCCGCCCGTACTACCGGATCCGCTCACCTTCAGTGCCGGGCCTGCACCTGTCGCGGGCAGCAAGACGAAGATCAATATGACGTCCGAGACCGTCACCAATGGTGTTGGTCCGATCCTCTACTATTTCGAAAATGTCATTACGGCAGACACATCCGGTTGGTCTGACTCGACAACTTGGGAAAATATTGGCCTGACGGCCGGTACCGAGTACGGTTTCCGGGTCAGGGCACGCGATACCTATGGCAACATGAACGAATGGTCCGCCATCTCCTACGCGGAAACCTTTGGTGCTAATCTCATGACCAATGATGTCGGGCCAGACTCCTGGAACAATACGAACAACTGGAAGAACAGTGCAGCTCCTGTGGGCGATGAGACTGCCCGTGTCTCCACAAATATTGCGGCTGTCGTTGGCTCCGCACCACCATCCTATGATGGTAACCTCATCCTTGATGCCGGTAGCTCGGTTCAGTTTTCCGATGCAGCCTCGGCTGGCGTCCTGCCTCTTGCTACCTCGGAGATTCAGCTCAATGCCGGTAGCAAGCTGCTGGCCTTCACGCAGACCGATATCAATGCGGCAGTCGTGCTTCTCGGCGATGCCGAAGTCCGGGGGGCATCTGGTGGAGACCGGATCACCTTCAAGAATGCGATCAGTGGCAGCGGCACACTGACGCTGGCCGGAGACGATGCCAACGACTTCTATTTGAATGTTGCCAATACCATGTCTGGTGGCGTGGTCACGCGTGCGGTAGCTGGCACTGGGTTTTCGGTGTTTGCGAACGTAAACGGTGCCTTTGGATCCGGCGATGTCATGATCAACACCAATACCTCACTGCAGATCGGTGGCGGTCTGACTAACACGATCTCCAACAGTGCCACGCTCTATCTGAATGGAGCCAAGGATGAATCGGGCGGATCGTCCGGCTACAAAGTCGTGCTCGGTTCCAGTGAAACCGTTTATCAGCTCATTATCGATGGTGTTGTGCAGCCGCGTGGTAGCCATGGCGGTAACGCCAGTGGTGCCGATTACACCAATGCAAGCGTGTTTGTGGGTGGCAGCGTACTCCATGTGACGGTCGGTAATGATGATATCTATGATCTCTCCAACCGTAATGTTACCGATTCGAGTGCCGTGCTCGAAGGCAAGCTCGATATACCGTTCACCTCGCGTGTGGCACGGGTATACTGGAGTACCAATAATAATGCCAATGGTGCGGCATGGCTCGCGGATAACGATGCTTCTGAAGCCGTGATCAATACCTACAGCGAAAAAGTAGGGCAGGGTCTCCTGTATGGTTTGATTAATCTGACGCCCAATACGGTCTATTACTTCACGTTCTCGGCCTCCAATGCCGTGGATACGATCTGGGGTTCCAACGACACCTTCAAGACCGTCGGCCCGCCAGTTATCAACAATACCGGGGCCTCGGCTACGGGCGATGCTACAGCCACGCTGGCTGGTATCCTGACCGCGGGTGGCCTCAGCGAAATTACATTTGTGTGGGGGGAAGCTGACGATGGCACCAACAGTATCTATAATTGGGACCATATCGTGCAGCTCCCCGTTTTTCAGCCGGAGAATCAAAGCATAACGGCTAATGTGTCGGGCTTGACCTATGGCAAGACCTACTATTACCGCATGATGGGTGAGAATGCCCTTGGCATTGGCTGGTCCGATGTGCAGCCATTCCTGAGCGAAGCTCCCCATTCCGGCGGGACCATAATCGTAGGCGTAACAGGTACGACGGCCACCAATGTGGTTCTAACAACCGCCACGTTGCAGGGCGAACTCGATGCCCCGCGCTCCGTCTTTACCGTATATGCCTACTGGAGCACGAACAACAATGCCAGTGGTGCGGCCTGGCAAGCCGATAGCAGCAAACAAGGCGGGTTCATTGGAAGTTATGCGAATGCAAGTGATATCGCACTCTCAACGAACATCACCGGTCTTACGGTCGATACGACCTATTACTACACCTTTGTCGCCACTAATGCAGCCACGAACATCTGGGCCGCGAGCGTGCCCTTTGGTACGGTTGGTATTCCTGCGGTAGACAGCAGTGCTGGTGCCAGCAATGTTGTAAATAGCGTCGTCACGATGCAGGCCGAACTCACCGACGGATACAGTGCCGATGCTTATTTTGTCTGGGATGCTTCCGATCAAGGTATAAGCGGCACGAATGCCTGGACCAATATAGTCTCGGTCGGGAATGTGACTGAAGGCTACGTATTTGGTACCACCGTAACCGGCTTTATCTATGGATTGGAATATACGTATCGCGTCTATGTGACCAATAACTATGGTGGTGCCTGGTCGACATCGCAGACCTTCCATGCACTTGCTCCCGCCAGTGCTGATGCCCAGGCAACTGGCGGCTCAAGAACCAATATCTACACCGATGCTGATGAAAAACAATGGTATGCCCATATCTTTACGGGCGATGGTACATTTACGGTGCCGGCAGGTCTACAGGTTGAATACCTGATTGTTGCCGGTGGCGGCGGCGGTGGGGGTGCGCGCGGTGCAACGGTTGCCGGTGGCGGTGGTTCCGGTGGTGCCTTGGCTGGTGCAACCACGGTCTCAACGGGTACGTATTCGATCGTAGTTGGCACCGGTGGTGCTGGTGAACCCGGCGCATACGAAGGGTCTATCTTGGGCGGCCGTGGCGCAATAGGTGGCAATTCCTCCGCACTCGGCCTTACGGCCATAGGCGGCGGTGGGGGTGCCTACAATAATTTCGTGACGGGTATGAATGGTGGTTCTGGTGGTGGTGGCGCACCTGCCGACGGTGTTGGTGGCTCTGGCACCGCGGGGCAGGGCTCGGCCGGTGGTGGATCGCGCAATAGTCCGCAAGCCGGTGGCGGTGGTGGTGGCACCGGTGGCCCCGGTAGTGTCCCCGCTGGCGGCATAGGTATCGTTTCGGAGATTACTGGAACCAGCGTGACCTATGGAACCGGTGGCAGAGGTGGCGAGCTGAGCATCAGTAACTATGTCGCCGGTGCCAGCAATACCGGTGCTGGCGGCAGTGGTGGCGCTTATGACAAATCATACTCCGGCGCCAATGGTGGCTCGGGTATTGTGGTCATCCGCTACGAAGTCGTGCCGGGGATCGACTTTGCAATCGCGAATACGGCGGTTACCAACGTAACGGCAACATCTGTGGATGTTCAGGGCGAATTAGATAGTGTTAGTGCTATCATCAACGTTTATGCGTATTGGAGCACAAATAATAATGCGGATAGTGCTGCATGGCTGGCAGATAGCGACGCGACCAATACGTTTGTTTCTACCTATAATGATGTCGTAAATCAGGCACTCACGGCTCCGTTGACGAGTTTGACGCCAAATACAACGTATTATTACACCTTTATGGGGTCCAATAGCCTTACGAATATCTGGGCCGATTCGGCGCAGGAATTCGGAACGAAGGGCCCCCCTGTCGCGTCCGCAGCACCCGGGGCAACCCATTTGAGCTATGGTGTCGGAACCTTGCAAGGCGTTCTCACCTCTGGTGGTATTGCCGATGCCTGGTTTGTCTGGGATAGCGAGGATAGGCTGGCAAATAGCACGAGTGATTGGGCGCACGTGGTCTCAACCGGTGGCGAACAGTTGCAATCCGTTATATTTGATCAAGCGATCAGCGGTCTGCTGTACGGTGTGGAGTATGATTACCGCGTATACGCCACCAACTCACTGGGCACGGATTGGTCTGATCCGGCAAGCACGTTCGTTTCCTCCATTCCGACCAATGCGGCAGGAGATGTACTTGTAGGCATTACCAATACAATTGCCACTCGCCTTAGCGGAGAACCTATCAAGATCAATGGCATACTCGATGCGACACAGTCTGTGTTCACCGTCACCGCATTCTGGGGCGCGAACAACCATCCAAACGCGGCAGCGTGGCGTGGCGATGGCACAGCACAGCAGATTGCCGTTGGCACGTATACGAACGTTGTGGGTCAAGCGTTGGCTGCACCGGTCACAGGGTTCTCTCCCTCAACGCTTTATTATTATACCTTTGTCGCCAGCAATGTGGTTGAAGAAATATGGGGCACGCCCAATTCTAGCTTTTCGGTAGGCGCGCCAGCCGTGACAGCGGATGGTGCAGCGGAAAGCAGTGTGGGTGCCGTGTTCTTGAATGGTACGCTCACGAATGGCAACTTCGCCGATATTACCCTCGTGTTTGATACGGCTGATCAAGGGGCTAGCACAAATGGTTGGGACAATCTCATTTCATTGGGAACCGTAACGCAGAATGCCGCGTTTGCTTCGCATGTGACGAACCTGCTATATGGCCTCGATTACGCGTACCGCCTTCTTGCAACCAATGAAGCGGGCAGCGGCTGGTCGGGTCCTGTTAGCTTTATGCCGTGGATCCCGACGATTTCGAATGCACTACTGGTTGGTATCGCTCCGACTACACCAGCCAACGTACAACCAACCTCAGCGGACCTTGTTGGTACATTGGATGCCACGCAATCCGTATTCAGCGTTATCGCGTACTGGAGTACGAACAACAATCCTGACATGGCGGCCTGGTCTGCTGACGGCACCAAGGGCAGCGCACTGGCCGGACCCTACACGAATGTGACGGGGCAGGCGGTTAGTCCCTCCGCATCGGGGCTTTCGTGGGGCACGACCTACTATTATACACTCGTTGCGACGAATTCGGCGACCAACATATGGGCAACTACGAATTTCTCCTTCACCACAGTGAATCCGATTCCTCCCGTAGTCGCGACGGCGCCAGTCACGAATCTCGCATTTGGAGCAGCGACGCTGCAAGGCGTGGTCTCCAACTTCTATACCCCCCTTGTGGATGTTCGCATTTACTTTGGTGCTGAAGATGGCGGGACGAATAATCCGGCAGCCTGGGATACGAGCTTTGTATTCGACGCAAATAACCTTGCGGAGAACACGGTCTTCTCTACGAATGTGACCGCGCTACTATATGGCGTCGATTATAAGTATCGCGTCTATGCTACCAATGCGTATGGTGCGGCTTGGTCTGGTGTCGCATCAGTCCGTACCACGCCACCAGCAGATTGGACACCGGCAGCTACTGATGTCGTGGCTTGGTATGATGCTGCGGATACAAATACCATTACCTTGGCTAGCGGTAAGGTCAGTCAATGGAATGACAAGAGCGGCAACGGCCTCCATGCTACGCAAGGTACTGCAACTATTCGACCGGCATACAACGCAGCTGACACCAACTTGAATAATCTGCCTACTATTGGTTATGGCTATGTGCCCGCTGATGGTGCTAATGCCAAGAAAACACTCGTCACGCCTGCATTGACCAATAAGAACGTTTACGCTGTGACGTATTACTATGATCCAAATAATGCATTCGATTCGTACGCAACCCTATTTCAATCCACTGTCACTGGGCGTAGCCTTGCTAGTACTGCAGCCTTGGCTGATAAATGGAGGACTGACACGGGGTATACAGCCTATCGTGACGGATCCACCGCTAGCACAATACAGGCACTGCCAATGGACCCCGCTGTATGGACCGCCAAAGGTGGTGCAACCGTTACCAATCAGGCGTATCGAATACTCGGAGGTGGTGCAAACTGGGAATATTGGCAATACGGTTCCATCGGCGAGCTAATCTTCACGGATGGTACGGAAGATCTGACGACGCAACAGTATTTGGAAGGCTATCTGGCTTATAAGTGGGGAACCGAGGGCAATCTCGCATCGGATCATCCATACAAGAGTGTCTCACCTACGGTAGTTGGTAAATTTGGTGTGATCAATACGTCTGCCGCGAATATTTTGTCTACCGCCGCTGATTTGCAGGGATTCTTGTATGCCACGCAAGCCGTATTCACGGTTACCGCCTACTGGAGCACGAACAACAATGCTGACATGGCGGCTTGGTCTGCTGACAGCACCAAGGGCAGTGCGCTGGCCGGGACCTACACGAATGTGGTGGGGCAGGCACTCAGTGCTTCGGCGACTGGCCTCACGGCGGGCACGACCTATTACTATACGTTGGTAGCCTCAAATGCGGCCACCAATTTCTGGGCCGCAACGAATGTCAGCTTCCATACGACAGGTGGCACAGGCGTCGATAATGCTGGAGGGGCTACTGACGTAGGCTCGACGTATGCCACGCTGCGCGGTCAGTTGACTGCCGGTACCGCGGCATCTGCTTACTTGGTCTGGGGTGATAACGTACCGGCCGCATCCAATGTGCTTGCGAACTGGGATACGGTTATCCCAATGGGAACGGTTTTGGAAGGTGTGGTGTTCTCGCAGGATTTGGCAGGCCTGAATATCGGGAGCAACTACTATTACCGTGCATTGGTGAGCAACGATGTTGATTCCAGTTGGTCGGTTGTCACGAACTTCACAACAACAATACCGACAACCTTCACCCAAGTGAACAACAATTGGAATAGTGCGACAAACTGGGATAATGGAATCCCAAGCAATCATGTCGATGCTATCATAGGTGCCGGTAGCTATGCTTTTGCAAATTCCGGTGCCACAACCCCGACCTATACCGGTCGGCTGACATTGGCAGCCAATGCGATTATGAAATACGAGGGGGATGATGACAAGCAAGCCCTGGGCACGGGTGCCATTACACTCGGAGCAGGCTCTACGCTGAGATTCCGGGGGATCGGTGCGGAAACCATAGCAAATCCCATCATTCTGTCGGGTGCTAATGCGACTGTCAGTGTAGGAGAAGACAGCACAACTGCAGGCATCGTGCAATTCGACGGTGGGTTTACCGGTGCCTATAGTATCCTTATTGGCGGTAACAATAATAGTCGTGCCCAACTTAATACAGCCAATTCGTTTACGAGTGTCACGACACTGGGTGATCGTGGGGTTAGTGATGAAAACTTTGTTCTAGTGGGGAATGCCGCTGGCTCTCTGGGAACCGGAAATGTGACCATCGTGGCTACCGACTCGCTCCTTATCAGTGCAAATAACGCAATGACGAACACAGCCGTACTTGCACTGAATGGAACAAATTCAGTAAGAGTTGCCACGAAGCTTGTTATGGATGCTGATAATACCATATATCGGCTCTATATAGACGGCGTGCAGCAAGATGGAGGAGCCTATCCCGGTGGTGACGCCAGCTGGATATCCGGTGCCGGAACGCTCACCGTCACAGACTGGCCCGCAAGCATCACGAATAACTCGGCGGTGAATGTGACGACAAATTCCGCAGATATGGTAGGCACACTGGATGCCATCAACGAAATGTTTGATGTGTACCACTATTGGAGCACGACGCAAAATACCAATGCCGCCGCATGGCTAGACGATGTTACCGCCTCTAATACCTTGCTTGGCGCGTATTCCAATCTCGTATCCGTGACAGGCTCGGTTGCGAACCTCAGCCAGTTGACAACCTATTACTACACCATGGTTGCATCGAATGCGACCGAGGGTGCTATCTGGGCCAGTCCGAATGCCAGTTTCTTGACACCTGCACCAGAGACGGCCCTCACGGTTACTACTGGTGGTGGCGCCGTTACCAATATTGGTTCAGCTTCGCTGGAGGGCTTAGTGACTACTGGTGGACAAGGAAATGCCTGGATTACCTGGGGCGAAACCGATGGTGGTAATACAAGTACCAGTAACTGGGAAAATGTCATATCTGTAGGCTACGTCATTGAAACGGCTGCTTTCTCGAACACGGTCAATGGACTCCTCTATGGTATCGAGTATGAATATCGCGTTTTCGTAACGAACGCAGTCGGCAGTGATTGGTCAGAACTGGTGACCTTCAAAACCTTGCCGCCAATCGGTGCGGATGCTCCCGCCATTACCAATACATACGCAACCAACATCACGACAACAGCGGCTGATCTTGTTGGTACACTGGATGCCACACAGGCTGTGTTTACGGTTAGTCTCTACTTGAGCGAAAGCAACAATGTTGATTCTGCCGCATGGCTCGCTGATGGTACGGCCTCCAATGTGGTGGTTGGCACCTATACGAATGTCAGCAACCTTTCGGTTACGGGTGCGGTTGCTGCCCTCATCCCGCTGAAAACCTATTACTACACTATGGTTGCCTCAAATGTGACTGCCGGCAACATCTGGGCCAGTCCAAATGCCAGTTTCTTAACACCGGGAACGGAGACGGCTCCCACGGTTACTACCGCTGGTGGTGCCGTTACCGATATTGGATCAGCTTCGCTGGAAGGGTTAGTGACTGCTGGCGGACAGGGCAATGCCTGGATTACCTGGGGCGAAGCCGATGGTGGTGTGGCAAGTACCAGCAACTGGGAGAATGTCATATCAATAGAATCCGTCATTCAGACTGTTGCCTTCTCGCACTCTGTCAATGGACTTCTCTATGGCATTGAGTATGATTATCGCGTTTTCGTAACGAATGCTGCCGGTAGTGACTGGTCTGACCTGGCAACCTTCACTACCTTGCCTCTATCAGGGGGCGATGCACCTGCCATTAACAATGGATATGCCACCAATATCACAGCAATAGCGGCGGATCTTGTTGGCACACTGGATGCGACACAGTCTGTCTTTACGGTTAGTCTCTACTTGAGCGAAAGCAACAATGTTGATTCTGCCGCATGGCTCGCTGATGGTACGGCCTCAAATGTGGTGGTTGGCACCTACACGAATGTGAGCAACCTTTCGATTACAGGTGCTGTGGCAAACCTGACCGGTGGTACACCCTACTACTATACGTTCGTAGCAACCAATGAAGCGACCAACATCTGGGCAACGCCAACTGCTGCGTTTGGCACGGAGGGAACCCCATCGGTCGATACCTTCAATGGAGCCAGCAATCTAGGTGCAGTTCTTGCCACACTCAATGGTCGTATCATTGCAGATGGCAACCGTGCGCTAGACCATGTCCGGATCTACTTTGGTACCACCGATGGAGGCACTATACCCACCAACTGGGATCAGAGCTTTGTGTTCAATACGAATGATATCAGCATAGGCGTGGTCTTCTCCACGAACCTAACGGGTTTGCTATATGGAAATGATTATAACTACCGTGTATACGCATCCAATAGCTTTGGTGGTGCTTGGTCGGATGTTGAAAACTTCCAGACCGCTGTACCAGGTAGTGGTCTCCAGATCACGTTCACGAACTTTGTTGGGCGTGGTACGTTGACAAACTTCCCACTACTCGTGAAATTGAACACGGCGAACACGGCAAGTTACGCTGGCTTTGCTGATCCAGTTAACGGCTATGATCTGCGCTTCTACACCAATAGTGCATTGACGGGTGATGCACTTGACTACGAGATCGAGTCATTCGACTCTTCTGGTGAATCCCATATTTGGGTGAAGGTGCCAGAATTGACGCAGGGCTACAGTATCTATGCCGATTGGGGTAAGAGTACTGCACAGCAAGCCTCTACTACGAATGGATCGGTATGGTCTGAAGGATTTGCTGCAGTATACCACTTCAACGATGGCGGCAATGATGCGACTACCAATGCGAATCATGGTGCGGCCGTTGGGGATCCGACAAGCACGAACACCAGCGTCATCGGTGGCGCCTATCATTTTGATGGTAACGACAGCTTCAGTGTTCCGGACCATGCGTCACTTGATATGAGTAATGCTGTCTCAGTTTCTGGGTGGTTCCGAGCCGAGGGATCGCTTCTATATTCGGGCATTCTCGCGAAGGGGCCTGACAATGCATATGAACTTGAGGAGTATCCTGCAGGAACAATGCGCCTTCGGATCAATAGTGGTATTGGGACTGCTTCGACGAGTTTTTCTCTCTCTACCTGGTACTACATAGCGGGTACGTATAACCGCCAGAATGCTTTGTTGTACTTTGATGGTATACAGACGGCGACAACTGCTTCTACGACAGCAATTGCTGTTAATACCTATGCTTTGAGTATTGGTAATCGTGGTAATGCCAATCATTTCACCGGTCAGTTGGATGAACTTCGTGTATCGCGTGTGGCAAGATCAGCCGATTGGGTGTGGGCCTCTTTCATAAACCAGGGAACCGGTCATGATAACTTTGTCGAATATAGTTTGCCACCACCACGTGTAGAACTAAATAATTTGCCAGCCGATACACTCACAATTAGTTCGGCTAATTTAAATGCTACCTTAAGTGGATCTAACTCCATCTTTACGGTTAATGCATACTGGAGCACCAACAATAACGCCGACGCATCCGCGTGGCTGGCGGATGGCACGAAGGCGAGTGCAACGGTAGGAACCTACACGAATGTGATGGGGCAGGCTCTGGTTGTTCCGGCCACGGCGCTCCCCGCCGGGACGGTCTACTATTATACATTTGTTGCGACAAATGCGGCGACGAATCTTTGGGCAACCCCGAATGCTTCATTCATCACGGTGGACACGTTGCCTCCCGTAGTTGCAACAGTCCCAGCCACAAACTTCGCATTTGGGGCGGCAACCTTGCAAGGTGTGATCTCTAACTTTAATGGCACCCTTACAGATGTACGTATTTACTTTGGTGCTGAGGATGGAGGGACGAATAACCCTGCCGCCTGGGATACAAGTTACGTTTTCGACACAAATAACATCACGGTAGATACGGTATTCTCTACGAACCTGACCGCTCTGCTATATGGCGTTGATTACAAGTATCGCGTCTACGCTTCCAATACGTATGGAGACGCTTGGTCGGATGTTGCATCCGCCCCAATCACCACGCCACCTCCGCTTTGGATCCCAGATCCCACAGAGGTTGCAGCATGGTATGATGCAGCAGATACAAATACGATTACCCTAGTTTCCGGTAAGGTTAGCCTGTGGGATGACCAGGGTGTGAATAATCGAGATGCCCAGCAGCTAACCGCAGGCTCCCGACCGACATTTAATAGTAGCGACTCCAGATTTAATAACTTGCCCACGATCGGGTACGACGGGACAACTAAGGTGTTCTTGGATACGCCATCGTTTACAGCATCAAACGTTTACCTTGTTACCTATTTTGATGATGCGAATAACGTATTTGATAATTGGGACACATTGGTTTCAAGCACAGATAGCAATCCAAGATGGTCTGGTAAATCGTCAGGAAATGAGTTTTCAGGTACACAATTAGGGTCGATTTATAAAAATGGAGATCTATCTGTAGACTATATGGTGGGGGCACCTGCTGTGTTGCCGATGGGACCATCGGTATGGCTATGCCAATGGGATGCAAGCTATACTGAGACCTGGCGCATGCTCGCGGGAAAGGAAAGTTATAATCTATGGCGTTGGGGGGCTCTTGGCGAAGTCATCTTCACGGATGGTACGGAAGACCTGACGAAGCGGCAGAAATTCGAAGGCTATCTGGCCCACAAGTGGCAAACCGATGGCGATTTAGCATTGAATCATCCATACCGATACGCAGCACCAATGGTGTACGGAAAATATGGAGTGGAGACTTCGTCTGCTACCAATGTGATTGCGTTCACTGCTGATTTGCAGGGAACCTTGTATGCCTCACAATCTGTATACACCGTTACGGCCTACTGGAGTACCACGAGCAATGCTACTGCTGCTGCCTGGTCTGCGGACAGCAGCAAGGGTAGTGCCTTAATCGGAACCTACACGAATGTGATGGGGCAGTCAGTTAGTGCCTCGGCGACTGGCCTCGTCGGGAATACAACTTACTATTATACGTTGGTAGCCTCAAATGCGGCGACAAACCTCTGGGCGAGTCCAAACGTAACGTTCGTTACGACTGCTGCCCCTGAAGCGCCAGTCGTCACAACCGATGGTGGTGCTTCGACAATCGGTTTAGGTGCGGCTACGCTTAACGGCTTGATTACAACGGGAACCTATGCCACCGCCACGATCGTATGGGGAGAAGCTGACGCTGGCACCAACAGCATCAGTGACTGGGAAAACCAGATCGCGTTTGG
>CAZOXS010000023.1:0-4810 GCA_964583785.1 uncultured Victivallales bacterium | reverse complement strand
AACGGCGGGGTGGTGGCGCTGGTCGAGGAGGAACAATAATGGCTAAACGATCTCAGCGCAAAAAGCGGCGTCCGGTGCCGGTGCCGGTGGCCAGCATGGGCGATATCGCCTTCCTGCTGATCATCTTCTTCCTGGTCTGCAGCGAGGTCTCCAAGGAACCGGAGGTGGAGCTGACCTCGCCGCGCTCATCCCATGTCGAGAAGGTCGAGGCGACCGTCGCAGCGCGGGTGGCCGTGGATGCCACGGGGCAGATCTATCTCGACGGTTTGCGTGTCAACAGCGCCAAGGATGTGGAGTGGGGCGTGCGGGCGATGCTGGCGAACACGGTGGCGGATGACCAGCGCCATGTCCAGTTCAAGTGCGACGCCGCCCTGCCGAAGGAGACGTTTGAACCGGTGCTGCAGGCCATTGCCGAGGCCGGCGGGATTATCGAGGCGGTCGGGGAGCTGGAGGAGTAGGTGTGTGTTCACGTTTGGATGTTCAAGTGTTTGTTTAAGTGTGAACGTAACGTAGGACGGGCGCCTCGCCTGTCCAACCGAGCATAAGCAGCGTTGGCAGCCGTCCAAAGGTCTTTTGGAAACCAGACGACTGTTGCTCGGTGGTCGGGCGAGGGCACCACGACCTACTTGGGATGGGGAACTACGGCGGAAGTGCGACAAAATGGCCAAGTTATAAACAAGCCAGGAGATGCAAAAATGACAGATGGAAATATCAATGAGGTGACCCCGGTCACGCTGATGGCGCGCTTCCAGGGGACAGGTCTGAAGACGATTATCGTCTTCACCCTGGTCGTGCATGTGGTCGTGATCGGGGCGTCGAGTGTGCCGTATCTGGTCAAGAGCGTTTTCGGGGCGAACGCGGCCGCCATGACCAAGGAGGAGCGCGTCAAGGCCGCGGTCAAGGAGGCGACGGAGGCGATCCGGGATATCGCGGCGGATTACCAGCTCAATCCGCAGGAGATCAGCGACCAGTTCACGGGCGCGGGATCGCGGGCGGCGACGGTCGCGCCAGCCGAACCGGCGGTGCCGGCGGCGACCGGTGATGCCGCGGAAAGCGGGGACGCCGAACCCGAACGTCCGAAATCGGAAATCGAGAAGGCGATTGAGGTCAAGGCTGACGGGCCTGCCGTACCGGCGATTACAGACGATATATGGTGATTTTGGAACGCGCATGAGACGAGCAAGACAAACCGCAATCCCCGAGACGTGGATCGGGCAGATTCCCGTTCAGGCGTCAGTCGGCAAGGCCCGCGTGGTCAGCGTGGCCGCCATTCTCCTGTTGGGACTTGGGGCATTGGCGGCTACGGTTGGACCGTCGGCATTGATGCGGTTCCTTGACGCGAATCCCGACGTTGCCGGGCTGTTCAATGATCGCGGCACGACGATCGCGTTGCTGGTTTGCTTCCAGTTGCTGGGGGCGTTGAGTGCGGTTTGTGCGCTGAGCGGATTACTGAGTCTCTGGCTGCGCCCGTTCACCTGGCGGCTTCTGAGGGCCTCGCTCCTGGTCGTCTATCCATTGCTCGCCATCTACGTCTGGCTGGTCTGGTCTTCAGGATTCGCGATTCTGGCTGCGGATGGGGGTAAAGGGTTTGAGATCGGGGGACAGGGGCAGGATCCGGCCACAATCCTGCTGCTCTGGTGGCGGGTCTGCCTGCCGGCGTTCGGGGCGGCTTTGTACGTGTTCTGGCTGCACCTCATGCTGCGCAGCCGGTCAGTCTATGCCGCCTTTACCGCTAATGAGGGCGACCCCATGGAAGGCGACCGGATGCTTGAGGACCTGCGCACGCATGGGCGCGACCCGCAGCAGCGACGCAGCTTCTATAGCAGTGTATTGACGCATATCCTGATCCTGATCGTGATTCCCTGGCTGATGGAGTTCGGCGGCTGCGTGGAGGCCTACCGCGTGCCCAAGGGCAGCGGCGAGCCGGTCGTGGCGATGGTCAAGATGGTCAAGCCCAAGAAGAAAAAGCAGAAGAACCTGAGCTTGCGGCCGAACTCCGCGATTATCTTCGAGATTCCCGATCTGGACGAGACCGAGGTCGATCAGGTCATGGAGGAGCAGACGCAGTTGACCTATGTGGCCTCGGCCAATGCCAAGGCCGGCAAGATGGGCAAGGGGGGCGGCACGGAAGGTGGCTGGCCAGCCGGCATGGACAAGTACAAGATCCGCTTTATCCGTCTGGACCACGGGGGCGTCGGCTGGGATGACGGCATGGGCGCTGATGGCGCGGATATCAATTTCCTGCGGGCGTTTGCCCAGGCGACGGGGTTCAACAAGATCGCGTCCAAGGGTGAGAGCCATTCGATCGCGCTGCTGCGCAAGTACCCGGATGATGGTTTTCCCCCGTTTGTTTATTTGACGGGAAACGCGGGGATGGGGAACGGGAAACCCAAGGATGCGGAAATACTGCGTGAATACTGCCTTAAGGGCGGTATGCTGATCGCCGATGCCGGCAGCGCCGATTTTCACCGCTCGTTCGTTAACTTCATCACGCGCCAGGTTTTTCCGGACAAGCCGCTGCTGGATATTGCCGATGATGACATGCTCTACCAGTTGCCCTACGGCTTCCCCAACGGGGCTCCGGCCTTCTGGCACCACGGCGGACGGCGTGCGCTTGGCATGAAGCATGAAGGCCGCTGGATGGTCTTCTATCATCCGGGTGATATGAACGACGCCTGGAAGTCGCAGGGCTACACGGATGTGACCACCGAGATGCGGACCAGTGCCATGAATCTGGGCATCAATCTGGTCTACTACGCCTTCAACCAGTGGGATGATGCCGTAACGAAAGCGCGGAAATAATGATTAGCAGACAGGTGTCAGGAAACAGAAAACCCGGCGTCGGGCGTCAGGCGTCGGGCGTCCTGCCGCAGGGAGATTAAGTTGAGTCTAAATATTTTTAGTATTTTCGGTTATGCGAGCGTCCTGCTATGGCTGGTGGCGCTAACGCTTGTGTGGCTGCATTTCCGGCGGCACCCGCGGCGCTGGCTGTGCCATGTCGCGGTTGTGTTTGTCCTGATGGCATTTGTCCTGGCGCAAATCAACTCGCGCACCTATGTCAACCGCCTGCAGGTGGACCAGAGCGAGGCGATTGCCGCAGCGCAGGCGAAACAGGCGGAGGCGCGGCAGATGGCCGAGGCGGAACGTGCCGGTGATGTGGCGCAGATCCGCTTTGCCGAGGATGACAATACCGATTTCCTCGATATGGCCGGCTTGGATGAGGCGGATCGCAAGTATATCGAGAGCATTGATGAAACGATTGCGCCTGACTGGAAACAGCAGAAACGGCAGCGTTCATCGACCCCGGCGGACGACGGAAGCCTGGAAGCCCAGCTTGATACCACCGAAAAGGCGGAGGGACTTGACAGCGGCGAACTGGCACAAAAGGACAAGAAGACGGTTGTGCTACCGGCGAATAGGGTGATGCTCGCGAATCGGCTGGACAGCCTGAACCTCTCGATCATCCGCTGGTTGCTGCTGGGCGGGCTGGGTTTGCTCGTGGTGGATTACCTGCAGCGGTTCAACCGGGTCGAGGAAGCCTATCTGCCCTTGCCGCTGCCGAGCTCGCTGGTCAATGGCCTGACGCCGCTCCCGGTGGTATGCCCGCTTCCGCCGTCGCAACAGCGGACGCCGGCCGAAGAACTTGGCTGGCTGGTGCGGCGTGGTGATACCTTTATTTTCTTGACCACGGATGCGGCGGCCGCGGCGGCCATCCCGGAACAGATGCCGCGCCTGCCGCGGGAAAAACGTCCCTTTGAAGTGCTGCATGTCCAGGCAGACGATCCGCTGGTCGATGACGAATTCATTTTCGAGGCGCTGTGGTATAATCGCGCCGCCTTTGTTATCGACTCAGCCATTCGGGCGGAATCCTTCCTGACCGGTTTGTACGAACGGCTTGTCGAGCGCCGCCAGACCCTCGCCCGTGTCGGCCAGACGGTGCATATCGTCTGGGACCTCGATGTCCCGCTGGCCGATATGCTGCATGAGGATGTCATCCGCCTGGTCGGGGCGGCAGGCATGTCGCTGCGGGAACGGCGCGGGTAGTTCCGGCATGGGCCCCGCGCGCAGCATTGTTCATGGCATCAAGGAGCCTGGAGAAATGACAATGATGAATAATGAACCGCCGGGCGATTACTACGACTATACGGAAACGATGCAGCCGGAGCGGCCCTGGATGCTGCCCTGGCATCAGAAGTATGTTTACCGGATCATGCATGCCAAGCGCGGCGGGACAGGCACCTATAGCGCTGACCCCGCAATGGCGGCAGGGCGCCCGCCCGAACACCGCTATTTATACGGTGACGGGGCCATCAGCGAACTGTATTTGACCTTCGAGGATGCCTTGAAGGTAATCAAGCGGGTGCATGATATCACCGGCGGGGTGCCGCAGGTGGTCCTGCTCACGGGCTGGCAGTTCGAAGGGCACGACTCGAAGTATCCCAGTTGGACCTGCGTCAATAAGCATCTGAAACGGGAACAGGACGAGACGGCGCTCGACAGCCTGCGCTGGCTCATACGCGAAGCACGCCAGTATAACTGTCTGGGTAACCGTTCACGGGGTATTCAAGCAGACAGCGTCACCTTTTAGCAATAACGCATTTCTGGAGGTTTAGGTTTTCGTATCCGGGTGTCGCGTAATCAGCGGCGTGTGCGGCGATGATTCGCAAGTTTACCCGTGGCGAAAAAACTTTTGTTTCGTTGCATTTTGGTAACTACTCAGGTCAATATATGACAAGATTTACAGGATCGGCAGGATTTGGTCCAACCGGAAAAACAGGGCGATGCGGCTCCGCTATGGATCAGGGATGGG
>CAZOXS010000022.1:0-49299 GCA_964583785.1 uncultured Victivallales bacterium | reverse complement strand
GATTTCCGGATCGATCGGGTTGATCGGCATGTTCGCCTGCTCGCGTTTCGGGGCCAGCTCCTCGAAGTAGCGGCAGATTTTGCGGAGGCACTCCACATCCAGATTAGCGTGGTACTCGGTCTCGTTGAAGATTGCCAGCATCGTCTCGACCGGTGGCTGCGAGGAACGGCTCGACATCACCGAGATGGAGCAATCGATCGCGCCGGCCCCGGCCCGCACGCATTCGACGTAGGTCGCCGTGCCCATGCCGCTGGTGGCGTGCGTATGCACCTGGATCGGGACCTTCACGGCCTTGACCAGTGCCGAGACCAGCGCCTCGCCACGGATCGGCGAGAGAATGCCGGCCATGTCCTTGATCACGATCGAATCGACCTCCAAGGCCTCCATGTCGCGCGCCAGGCGGACGAACTCCTCCACGGTGTGGAAGGGGCTGGTCGTGTAGCAAATGGTTCCCTGCGCATGACCGCCATAGCGCTTCACGCTCTTGATGGACTGCTCCATGTTGCGGACGTCGTTGAGGGCGTCGAAGATCCGGAAGATATCCACGCCGTTCTTGCAGGCAAGCTGCGCGAAGCGGTCGAGCACATCGTCGGGATAGTGCTTGTAGCCGACCACGTTCTGCCCGCGCAGCAGCATCTGCAACGGGGTCTTTTTCGCGGCGGCCTTGATCTGGCGCAGGCGTTCCCAGGGGTTTTCGCGCAGGAAGCGCAGGCTGACGTCGAACGTGGCACCGCCCCAGACCTCGAGCGAGTAGTAGCCGGCATTGTCGACGGCGTCGATGATGCCCATGATGTCCTTCGTGCGCATGCGTGTCGCCCAGAGCGACTGGTGCGCGTCGCGCAGCGTGGTGTCGGTGATTAGCAACGGGATGCGTTCGCGTTTAACGGTTGCCGCCGGCGTGGCGACGGTCGTGGCTTTGGTTGTTTTCTTCTTGCTGACGGTCATGTTATAACCTTTCTCTTTGATTTGATCATTCCCCGGCAGGCATCCGATGCCCGGCGGCGGTTTATTTGCGTGATGTCTTGTAGCGGCCCATGTTGGCGAACTTCTTGTAGCGGGAGTCTGCCAGGCGCGGTCCCGAGATGCGCTTGAGGCGCTTGATCTCGGCCAGGACCGCCTCCTTGGTGGCGGCAATCGTGGTTTCCGGATCGCGGTGTGCCCCGCCCGCCGGTTCCTCGATGATCTTGTCGATCACACCCAGCTCGAGTAGCGAATCGGCCGTGATCTTGAGGGCACCGGCCGCTTCCGGGGCTTTTTCCGCATCGCGCCACAGGATCGCGGCGCAACCCTCGGGCGGGATTACGGAATAGACCGCGTAGCGCAGCATCAGGATCGCGTCGCCGACCGCGATGCCCAGCGCCCCGCCGCTGCCGCCCTCGCCGGTGATGACGACAATAATCGGCACTTCCAGAGACGACATCTCGGTCAGGTTGCGGGCGATCGCCTCGGCCTGGCCGCGCTCCTCGGCTTCGCGTCCGGGATAAGCCGCCGGCGTGTCCACGACGCACACAATCGGCAGGTTGTACTTCTCGGCCAGCTTCATCAGGCGCAGCGCCTTGCGGTAGCCTTCGGGATTGGGCATCCCGAAGTTGTGCAGAACCTTTTCCTCGATCGTGCGGCCCTTGACCATGCCGATCAGCATGCAGCGCTCGCCCTCGATTGTGGCGAACCCGCCGATCATCGCCTTGTCGTCGCCCTCGCGCCGGTCGCCGTGCAGTTCCAGGAATTCGCTGCACATGCCGGCAATGAAATCCTTGAGCAGCGGTCGGTCCTGGTGGCGGGCGATCTTGACGGTGTCCCACGGGGTCAGGTTGGCGTAGATCTTCTTGGTCAGCGACTTGAGCTTGCGCTTCAGGGCCGCCACCTCGCCACCGAGCTGCGGGCTGTCCTTGCTGTCGATCTTGCTGAGCTCGGCAATCCGCTCTTCGACATCCGTCAGTTCCTGTTCAAAATCCAGATTCATGAGGTTTCTCCCGGTTACGCGTGTTTACGGCTGCTGTATTGCAGGACACTGTGCAGGTAGTTCTTGAGTTCCGCGCGCTTGACGATGCTGTCGATAAAGCCGTGGTCCAGCAGGTATTCGGCCGTCTGGAAATCCTCCGGCAATTTCTGCTTGATGGTCTGCTCGATCACGCGGCGCCCGGCAAAGCCGATCAGGGCGCCCGGTTCGGCGACGTTGATGTCGCCCACGTTGGCGTAGCTGGCGGAAACACCGCCGAAGGTTGGATCGGTCAGGACCGAGATGTAGGGCAGGCGAGCCTTGTCCATGCGCGAGATACCGGCGCAGGTCTTGGCCATCTGCATCAGCGCGATTATCCCCTCATGCATACGGGCACCGCCCGAGGCCGAAAAGATGATCAGCGCGCGCTTCATCCGTTGCGCGTGCTCGGTCGCCAGCAGGATCTTCTCGCCCGTGCCGCTGGCCAGGCTGCCGCCCAGGAAGCGGAAGTCCATCACCGCCAGCACCGTGCGGATGCCGCCGATGTTACCGCTGCCCGTGACGACGGCCTCCTTCAAGCCGGTTTTCTCGATCGCCTCCCTGGCCTTGTCGGCATAGCTGCCCTTGGCATCGGAGAATTTCAACGGATCGTTGAAGGTGATCTTCTCGTTGAATTCGCGGAATGTGCCCGCATCGACAATCAGGTCGATCCGCTCCTGTGCGGTGAGGCGCTCGTGGAAGCCACAGGACGGGCAAACCTTGAACGCCCGTTCGAATTCTTCCTTGTAGACATGCGCCTTGCATTTGCCGCAGACAACGAAAAGACCATCCGGAATCTCCGTCTCCTGCTTCCTGGAGGATTTATTAAACCAGCCCATGAATGCTCCTTTGCTCTTTGGTTATCGAGGTTTGGCATTATCATCGGGAACGGGTAGAGAGATCAAGGATAAAAAATTCATCGTTAAATGTGAAAAATCCGGGCCGATCTACTCACTTTTCTGCTGGAGATGAGACGGGGTAGGCGGTACTCTTGATCGCCAACGTGTTCATGGCCGTGGGCATCGGCCCTGCCATTCAACGTATTGACGCAACCAGGGAAGCAGGTAATATTCGTGGGCGACTTCATTCAGCAATTCAGTCCGGTAACACAGGCACTGTTGGCAACGCTCTTCACATGGGGGGTGACCGCGGTCGGTGCCGCACTCGTCCTTTTCTCGCGAGAGGTCAAACCCAGGTTAATGGATTCGATGCTGGGGTTCGCGGCGGGAGTCATGATTGCCGCCAGCTTCTGGTCGCTGCTGGCGCCCGGCATCGAGATGGCAGAACAGATGGGGCAGATCCCTTGGCTGACCGCCGTCATCGGATTCATGGCCGGTGGCGGCTTCATGAAGGTGATCGACCGCCTCCTGCCGCATCTCCATCCGGGACTGGCGGTGGAAAAGAGCGAGGGCATCAAGACATCCTGGCAGCGCAGTACCCTGCTGGTGCTCGCGATCACCTTGCACAACATCCCCGAAGGCCTCGCGGTCGGGGTCGCCTTTGGCGCGGTGGCGGCCAATCTTTCATCTGCCACCATTGGCGGCGCCATCGCGCTGGCGATCGGGATCGGGCTCCAGAACTTTCCGGAAGGCGCGGCGGTCGCGCTGCCGTTACGGCGGGAGGGCATGACCCGCCGCAAGAGCTTTTTCATGGGGCAGGCGTCGGGTGCCGTCGAACCTGTGGCGGGAATGATCGGGGCGGCCTTTGTGCTGAACATGCAAAGCATCCTGCCGTATGCGCTTTGCTTCGCGGCGGGGGCCATGATTTATGTCGTTGTCGAGGAACTGATTCCCGAATCGCAGCGCAACGAGGCGAATATCGACCTGGTGACGATGGCAACCATGAGCGGGTTTTCCGTGATGATGCTGCTTGATGTTGCACTGGGCTGACATAGAAGCTGACACCTGCTGGCGTATGCTAAAACTGCTCAAATTCATGATCGGCCTGCTGCTGCTGCCGGTTTGTGCCGTGGTCTCGCAGGTACTCTGGGGGCTGCTGCAGGCCGCCGCCCGGACGGAGACGGCAGTCTTCCTGCCGCTGCCCGCGCTGGCGCTGTTTGCCGGGTTTGTGCTCTGGCTGGTGATGTTCATGCTGTTTCCCCGCCCGGTGCGCAGTTATATCCTGGCGCATGAGTTGACCCACGCGCTTTGGGGACTGCTGATGGGGGCATCGATCGCGAAAATCAGCGTCAAGGAGGACCGCGGCTCGGTAATGCTCTCGAAAACCAACTTCCTGATCACCCTGGCGCCCTACTTCTTCCCGCTCTATACCGTCCTGCTGATCGGCCTCTATTACCTCCTGATGCTCTTTTATCCGGTCGAGCGCTTTCATCTGTTCTGGCTGGGGCTCGTCGGCCTGACCTGGGGATTCCACGTGACCTTCACGATCAGCGCCCTGCTCCAGTGCCAGTCGGACATCCGCGACCAGGGCCGCCTGTTTTCCTATGCTGTGATCTACCTCGCCAACGTGCTGGGCATCTGCCTCTGGGTGGTGATGGTCTCCGACGCCACAGCCGCCGAGGCCGCCGCCTTGGGTACGGACGCGGGCCGGGTTGTCTGGCAGTGGCTGGTGGCAAACGCCCGCGAGGGGTATGCACGTTGTGTTAGCCGACGCTGAATGCCGTTGCACTTGTGATGCCGCTATGTTAATCATATTGACACAAGGCATGAAAAAAGTACAAACCATCTACCCCTGCACACGGAAACGACAGACATACCAGCCTGTCGATATGGATGCGTTCGTAAAGTCCTATGCGAGAAGGATATTTGATTCGTCAATTGTGCGTGAGGTGGCTGGCCCTAACCTGACGGATGCTCACGGCTTGTTTCGGAAATCGGGCTACCACCTGCTTTCGCACCGTGAGTGTCCTGAGCTTCTGGGTGCGGAACAGATGATCTTGTGGCCGGATGCGGAACCGATGCCGGAAGCGAAAAAGCACAGTCAACTCGCGCCTGCCTACGACCCCAGGGACGGCAGGCGGTTTACTCCCGATCGAATGCTGCACGGATCCGAGCTTGATGGTGGGCTTTTTGAAGGGGATTGCCTCGAGATTCTTCCTTTTTTCCCGGATCGCTGTATAGACCTGATTCTATGTGATCTTCCGTATGGCACCACACAGAACAAGTGGGACAGCATCATCCCGCTGGATGCACTATGGCGGCAATACCGACGGATCATAAAACCCGGCGGTGCAATTGTCCTGACGTCGCATGGCATTTTCACCGCCAAGCTCATGTTAAGCAATGAACGCTGGTTCAAGTACAAGCTTGTGTGGGAGAAATCCAAGCCGACGAACTTCCTGAATGCAAAAAAGCAACCTTTACGAAAGCATGAGGACATTTGCGTCTTCTATGAAAGTCAGCCTGTCTATCACCCGGTCATGGGAAGCGGCGCACCTTATGACAAAGGGGTTCGCAAGAACCAGCTTTCCGGCAGCTATGGCGATTTCCTGCCTGCCCGCGTACAGAGCGAAGGGCAGCGTTATCCCACCGATGTTGTGTATTTCAAGACGGCCGAGAGCGAGGGCTCGGTCTGGCATCCGACACAAAAACCGGTTGAACTGGGCCGTTACCTGGTAAGCACATATACTGACCCGGGTGCGTTGGTTCTGGATAATGCCTTCGGTAGTGGTAGTTTCCTGGTGGCGGCGGCCATGGAGGGGCGGCGGTTTGTCGGGATCGAGCAGAACAAGGATGTGCATCTCTTTAAAAGCGTGCAGATCGATTACGTCGGCATAGCCCGGCAGCGGCTGCGGGAACTCGACAGGAGAACGGCGGTGGCATGAGCACGGTACCGACCATCAACGAACGGGCCTGGTCTGTTGATCTGATCAGCGAGATCAATCGACTGGCAGGCCAGCGTTGCCGACGCATTCAAAGCGCAGGCGGGGAATGGGGTGTTTCCGCAACAGGTAGCGGGAACATGCTTTTCCCCGATGTGCTCTTGTTTGGCGACCCTTCCCGTAGCGCCGTACTGCAAGGCTGGGAACTGAAAATGCCGGACACGCCGGTTACCAACTCGGACTTGCTTGATAATGCACAGGAAAAATGCAGGCGATTGGGGCTTTCCTCGTTTCTCGTTTGGAATGCTCGTGACGCCGTGCTTTATCGCGTCGAGAATGCCCGTCGGGAAGTGGTACGAACCTGGCATTGTGCAAGGGTGCGGACGCGGGCAGATGTGATCGCGAACAAATCCGCATGGGTGGAAACGCTGAGCACGGTCATTGACGATCTCAACGATTTATTTGAACAGGGTATTCTGTCCTGCTCAAAGCCGTTGCCCGCACACTTGAATACCGTGATCGAAGCCATCCTTCAGGATCAGGCTGGTTCGCTTGCGGTGGCGGCAAGGACGGCCGAGCGCGGGTCGCGTATTCATCGCACGGAAATATCACAGTGGTGGCGAGGGGTTAAATCCGAGCATGGCAATCCGCCCGAAAATACAAAGTACACGATTCTGGCCACGGAAATCCTGCTGCACTGGATACAGCGTTTTCTTTTCGCGCACTATCTTCAGCGATTCGTGGCGGAGGCGCGCTTGGTAACGGAGCTCACGCCATCAGGCTCCATTACCGAAGCGGAGTCCGGTTTTCGTCAACTGTCCGGAAAACATGACTTTGCGCAGATTTTCAGATCCCGGCTGGGGTCGGATTGGCTGTTGCACGAGAACTGGCAGGCGGTGCTGGCGTTCAACCGGTACCTGCAGGACATAAACCTTCCCGATATTGAGCAGCGGCTACTCCAGGAGACGCTTCATGCGGTCCGCCGCGAAAGCCAGCGCAAAATTGCCGGGCAATATTGCACACCGGTGCTTCTGGCCGCGCTGCTGGTCAGGCTTGCGGCAGATGATTTGAATGCCCCGATCCTTGATCCCTGCTGCGGGACGGGAACGATAGCCCGTGAAGTTCTCGCGCAAAAGGTACATCATGGGCTCACGACTTCTGAAGCGGTGAAGACAACATGGGCATCGGACCGTTACGCGATGCCCTTGCAGTTTGCGACCTTATCGCTAACCCAAGGTGATGCACCTTTCGAAACGCTGCGTGTTTTTCAACAGGACGTGATGACCCTGCACACGGGCCTTCGTGTCTCGTTTGTCGATGCGGGCACTGGAGCCGTTTTTTCTGAAGCGCTCCCCGCCTTTCCTTGCATCATCCTGAATCCGCCTTTTATCCGGTTTGAAGACTGGATGTGCGAGGACTCGGCGATTGCTGATATCCGCCGTTTTGTGACGGGGCACACGGGGGAGGAAATTGATGGCCGCTCGGATTATTTTGTGTCGATATTGCTCCATCTATGGCGATTGCTTGGCGATAACGGGCGCATAGGGGTAATTGTCCCGAACTCATGGATGGGCGCAGAATGGGGGCTGGCATTCCGGCGGCAACTGCGCCAGTTCTACACCATCGAATGCGTGGTGACGTCTGGAGCGGGAAGGTGGTTTCGTGATGCGGATGTCGTGACTAATATTCTGGTACTGAAGAAGCAACCACAACCTAGCGCACAGCCACTTGACCACCGTGTCATCTTTGCTGTCACGCAACACCCCCTTTCGTCCTGGAGCGAGGATCATGTCACCATCATGGCGGATTCGATTGGCCAAGGACGCCCCGGCGAAGAATCCGCTGTATGGCTGAACCAGGTGAGTGAGCATTCTCTTGATCAATTTGAGCGCGATGGCCTTTGCTGGACGGCGTGTTTCTCGAATTGCCAGTGGCTGGATGAGATCCGTTCCTTGCTGATACCGGTGGCTGACTTGTTCGACATCCATCGCGGTGAGCGGCGGGGCTGGGATAAGCTCTTTTTCCCTGAGGCGCAGTCCGGAATTGAGGATGAGTACCTGCTTCCCGTTGTTAAAAGCGCCGCCGATATCCGGCAGCTTGATGCAAAAGCCGATGGAATCGCCTTTTGCTGTTCACGCTCGATTGAAGAGCTTGAACGGCTGGGGCATGCCGGTGCGCTGGCCTGGATTCGCCGGTTTGAGCACGCGAAAAACGAAAAAGGAAAACCGCTCCCCGAGGTTCTGGCAAAAAGAGGATACCATTGGTACGAAATGCGGCCGGATACAACGGCTGATCTGGCTGTATCCATGAATCCGGGAAATCGACTCTTCTTTGCACGCCTTCAGCCGCGTTCATTTGTCAATCAACGCCTGATTCGGTTCACAGCAAAACCGTCTGCCGATGTACTCCTGTGCCATGCCCTTCTGTGCTCGTTGACAGGGGCTTTTTATCTGGAAGCACTGGGGTTCGGTCGGGGGCTTGGAGCCTTGGATTTGAATGCCACCAAGCTTGCCCGGCAAATGCGAATGCTTGATCCCGCCCGAATCTCGCCAGATGGCCGAAAACGCATCTTGGCTGCATTTGCGCGTATAAGGAGACGTGATATCCAGGCGTTTGATGCAGAGATTGAACGGGCGGACAGGCTTGCGTTTGAAGGCGCGGTTCTTGAGCAATTCGGGGTTTTGGAACAACTGCATCAAATGATAGCATCCGTCAGGAAACTGCATCGGATTCGCGCCGCCGCATGCGAGTAGTTGATTTCCGATTTCATTTGCATTCCCCGCCAGCCACTGTCATAATGGCTCCACCTTCAGATCGATTGGATCAAAGGGGGCGATTTGGTTTCGACGTGATGGTTGAAGCTGAGGTTGCGTGTCGAGGATGTCTGGTTGGCCTCGTAAAAAATCCGGGCAAAACATTAAGTGCTGATACTGAATTAGCTCTCGCGGCCTAAATAACGGGCCACGCGTTCCGCCGTTGACACCTGCTAAACGGACCGGGGCGACGACAGCAGGATAGTCGGGCGTGTGCGTCTCAGGCGCGACCTGCGAAACAATGCTGAGACTGGCGGCGGTGACAGCGTGTCTGTCCGTAGTTACCGTGGCGAGACCTAATGGCAGAATACACACGTAGATACTTGAGTGACTCCACTGCGGACGCGGGTTCGACTCCCGCCGCCTCCACCAGCCTTCGCCAAGGCTTCGGTAGGCAAGCCGGGGCCTTGGCGAAGGCTGTCCGCCATTCCGGCAATGGCCAACACCATGCTGATGACCCTATTGACCGGATTGAGCTTGCTGACGGGTTTTTGTCAAATGACCTTGTTGACGCGGGTGATAGTGGTTTGTATGATGCCGGTGTTAAACCTGTTGGCCTTATTGGCCCGATTGGCAACAAGGTCAATAAGGTCAACCAGGTCACCCCACCCCGCAAGGAGCACCCCATGCCTGAGCTTTTTGACAAGCACGGCGGTTTTCGTCGGCTGCACGCCTTTACGCTTGCCACGATCGTGCAGCTCGATACCTTGCGGTTCTGCCGCCAGTTCCTGACCTTCGACCATCGCGAGACCGACAAATTCTACGACCCCAAGGGGCGGCAGTACGACCAGATGACCCAGGCCGCCCGCAGCGGACGCCAGAACATTATCGAGGGTTCGGAGCGCGCCTCGACCTCGAAGGACACCGAGATGCGCCTGACCGATGTCGCCCGCGCGAGTTTGAGCGAGCTGCGCGGCGATTACGAGATCTTCATCCTCGACCGCGGCGAACTGCCGTGGTCGGTACATGATCCCGAAGTCAAGGCCGTCAATGCCATCGCGCTCGATGATGCACCTTTTACTGACGACATGGTGCATGAGTCGGCCCGCCACGCGCTGGCGCAGCGCCGGAAATACGCCCGCTGGCTCGATTCCGACGATGGTGTAGTGGTCGCCAACGTCATGCTCATCCTGCTCGGCCGCGTCCTGAAGATGCTCAAGCGCCTGAAGGAGTCGCAAGGCAAGGCCTTCGAGGAGGGCGGCGGATTCCGCGAGCGCCTGACCGCCCGGCGGGTCGAAGTGCGCGACCAGCAGCAAGCGGCTGACACACCGGAATGCCCCCAATGCGGCAAGCCCATGCGCGGGCGCCGGTCGGCCAAGGGCGATTTCTGGGGATGCACCGCCTACCCGGATTGCAAGGGGACGAGACCGGCATGAGGGCAGACTGCAATTTTTTTGACCGGGTTGACCAAGATGACCTTATTGACAACAAGGTCAACAGGGTCAATAAGGTCAACCTTGTCAACAACCTTCCCCGCGTCTCTGGCGGCTGACGTGCGCGCCGCCGTTGCTGGTGCGAAGGACTCCAGAATCGAGAATGGAATGAGCAATCGGATGGTCACATTCAAAATTACAGATCTGCCGCTTGCGGAAGCGACGTGCCAGTTTTTCCTGGACAAGCGCCTACGGGTCGTGTCGCGCTCCGGGTTGCACCGGACGGAGGCATCGCTGATCGAGCGGGCCGTCACGGTGGCGACGTCCCCCGCGCATGTGCTGGTGACAGGAAGCCGGACCGGCGTGCTCGCCATGGTTCTGGCGAGGCAGTGGCCGGAGGCACGCGTGCGCGGCCATGCGCTCGATATTCATCATGCCAAGGCGATGGAGCGGAATCTCGCCGGTAATCAGGTTCGAGGCGTGGCGGTTGACTGCACGCCCTTTATTCCGCAGGGCCCCCATGATCTGGCCTTCTTTTCCGGGACGGAGACAACAACGACGGCCGAATTAATGCTCGATCAGTTGGAGGATTTGCACGAGCAGCTCGCTCCCGGCGGCGTTTGCTGGCTGGCTTATGAAGGCAACACCGGGACCTGGCTCAGGCAGATCCGCCAGCTTTTCGGTAACATCACGATAGTGACTGACCAGCGTGGATTTTTCTGTGTCATGGCGAAGAAGACACGTCCGCTGGAAAAGCGGCGCGTGTTTCGCGCGGCGTTCACGGCTTCCGTTCCCGGCCTGGACGCCATCCCGCTGATGTCGTTGCCCGGCGTCTTCAGTCATCGGCGTCCCGACGCCGGCGGGCTGGCGCTGGCAGAGGTGGCCGTCAAGGAACTCTCAACCTGGTCAAATCCGACGTTGCAGATGCTCGATATGGGCTGTGGATGCGGACTGGTCGGTATCCTGTTGGCGAGGGCGAACCCGGATGCCACGGTGACGTTCGTGGACTCCCACAGCCGGGCGATCGAAGCCACCCGGCAGAATCTGGATGCGCTGGGAATGAAGCCGCATCCACTGGTGTTGTCCGATTCGGGGTTGGACAAAGGTGCTTTTGATCTGGTGGTGGGCAATCCGCCCTACTATTCCGATTTCCGGATCGCCGAGCTGTTTGTGTTGACCGCGTTTCATGTCTTAAAGCCGGGCGGGGCCGGCATGCTCGTGGCCAAGTCCGCGCCCGGCCTTGAGCGCTGTATCCAGACCCGGTTTTCTGAAACCATGATTATTCCCCGGCGCGGCTACAGCGTGATCCGATTTGTGAAACCGTCGAAATGACCAAGATGATTTATTGACAACAAGCTGGGTCTGTTGCGACTGAACCATCCCGCTTTGCCTTCCTCATGCAGGCCCTGCGTCGGCTTTAGCCTTGCAATGCATTCAAGTTGTTCTTGAAGGTTTCCGATTCGTAGTAGTTCAAATCGCGCCCGCCGGTCTCCTGCCACCAGGTATCCGCCATGCCGGAGAGTTTTATGTAGGCGTCGCGGTAGGCCGGGGCCTTCACCACGTTGTGGAGTTCGTGCGGATCGGTTGCCAGATCATACAGTTCCTCGAATTGTTCCTTGCCGTACCAGCGGACGTACTTCATGGTTTTGGTTCGAACCCCGTAAAAGGGGTGAATGCCGTACCAGGCTGCGTAATGCTCAAAGAAGACGTGTTCATCTTCGGGGGCCGACTCGCGCTGCAAGGCCCGGACCACGTCGTTACCGGCAAAGGCGCCGGGTGCTTCAAGACCGGCCAGCTCCAGCAGTGCACCGCCCAGGTCGGTCGAGATAATCAGATCGTCCACGATTTGGCGCTTTGCGTCCATGCCCTTCGGCAGTTTCATGATGCAGGGAATGTTGTAAAGCTCCTCGTAGGGCAGGGTGCCTTTGCGGCGCAGACGGTGCCCGCCCATCATGTCGCCATGATCGGTAAAGAAGAGGACAATGGTGTTGTCCCACATCCCTTTCTTCTTGAAGATATCGATGATCTGGCCACACGCCCGGTCGGTCTCGGCGATCATGGTGTAGTACTGGGCCATCTCCTCGCGCAACTGCTGCTCGTTCGCCAGGGCGTGCGGGCCGGAGGCGCAATGTGCCTTTAGAAACGGCGGCTTGCCTTCCCAGGTTTCCTCGTAATAGCTTGTCGGCAATATCATGTCCTCGGGCCGGAACATGTCCTCCCATGCCTTCTCGTAATAGAACGGGGGATGCGGCAGGTTGGTGTCGAACATGTATAGCAGCGGTCCATCGTCGGGATCATGGTTTTCCAGCCAGGGGATGCCCTCATCCAACGCCTTGTAGTGAATCGATCTGTTGCCGCTGCTGTCCGCGTGACCATCACCACCATTCTTCAGCCCCTCCTCGCGGGCGCGGATGCGCTCGATGGGCTCCTTGCCTTCGGGGAAGCGACCGTCAATGCACTCGCCGACGTCGAACCCCAGCAGCCGCAGGGGAAACCCGAGGTGGCTTTTGCCAAAGTGTGCGGAGGTATAGCCGTTTGACTGGAATTTCTGGATAAAGGTCCGGTTGCGGGTGGTCAGGTGCCCGCAATGGTCGTGGAAGGGGTAGTTGACCATTACGTTGCACTCGTGCGGGGACATCCCGGTCATGAACGCGCAGCGCGAGGGTACGCATTGTCCCTGCACCGTGATCGCATTCGGAAAATAGATGCCTTCGGCCGCGAGGGCGTCAAGGTTCGGGGTGTGGGCGATGCCATCGACAAAGCCCATGCGTTTGGCTTGCATCTGGTCGCATTCAAGAATCAGAATGTTGGGGCGGTTTTTCATTCAGGCATCATAATACCAAACCGGCGAGCAGTGCAAGCCCGCCCCAGCAATCCTCATTATGGGTGCTGCCGCCTGAAGGCGGAACTACAAACACCGCAAAACCAGGCAAAAACGTGTTTGTAGTACCGGCTTTCCCACGGTCCGCCGTAGCGCGCAGCGCGAAGGCGGAAGCCGGAATCTCAGCGGGTTGGTGCCCATAATGAGAATTGCTGTGGGCAGGACCAGGGGCCGGGCTTGCCGTCAGATGCCTACCGGGTTTGCTCCTGCCAGCAGCGGAACAGATGCTGGTGGAAGGCCAGGAAGAACAAGCTGCTTTGCAGGATGTGCCGCAGCCCGAGTGCTTCGGCCTCGCTGAGCACGATACTCACCCGTGTGGCTTGCCCCGAGGTGCCCTCCTTGCGCGAAAGCCCCAGCATGTACCCGCCTTGGTCGGCGCGCTGGAACTTGATGATCGTGTTGGCCGTGCTGCTTTGGTGAAAAAGACCACCCCGCGATCCGCCGACCTGTTCAGCGCGGCCCTCCAGCACGGTGAGCAGCTCGCAAATGTCCATGAAGTCGAGCTTCACCGCCAGCTTCTCCTGCCAGTTGAAGGTCGCGTTTACCCGCTGCCCGTCGGCTTGACGCGGCGGCGTCAGTTGCTCCGCCAGCTCCAGGAAGAAGCAATTGTAGCGCGCATCCGGGTCATGACTGAAACGGGGTTCAAGTTGCATGGCCGCGCCGTGTCCCGATGGGCTCGGGTGATAGAATCGCAAAGGCTGCGGGTAGGTGTTGGCCGCTGTTTCGTGTTGGTTATCCATGATGGTTTTCTCCTTTTGAAACCGGGTTTACAAACTGTTGATTGATTACGCTTCTCGACATTAATACGGAATCCCGTCCGCCGTGTCCAGCGGGACGCCTTCAGATTCGAGTGGGTCCTCCGGATCGCCGGAACCACGCAGGCGGCCGAGAAACTGCACGCGATCGGCCTTGACGCGCAGGCGGCTGCGCTTTTCGCCCGCCTCGGTCTCCCACTGATCCAGTTGCAGGCGCCCCTCGACCATCACCGGCGCCCCTTTGGCCAGGTATTGGCTGCAAACCTCCGCCTGCCTGCCCCAGACCACCACGTCCGTGAAACACTTCGTCTCGACCTTTTCCCCCGCTTTGTTCTGGTAGGTTTCCGATACCGCCACCCCCAGATCGCTGACCGACAACCCGCCGGCTGTCTGCCGCAATTCCGGATCCCGTGTCAGGTTCCCCAGCAAGAACACACGATTGACATTGCTCATCCTGTACTCCTCTCTTTTTTGTACACGCTTTCTTATGTGTCAGGATGCGTGCCACCCGGCAGCCCCTATTTACAGGAAGAAACAAGCGCCAGTCATTTCCAAAAATATTTTTAAAAGTCGGCAAATTGAGGTATAGGAAGGGGCGTGTCGGTTGAATCCTGCCCGGATTGTGCCTGGGTTTTGTGTGACAGGATGATGTTGGGGTGGGATGGTGTCCGGGTTTTTGGATAGCAGGATGATGGAGATTGTTCAGAAAGCGGTGGGAAGATGGCTGAATTGGAACACTGGCAGATGTGGCAGGCACGGTGTGCGGCCGCGCGCTGCACGCCGGCGGCGCAGCGCGATTTAGCCGGATTCGCTTTCGATCGTTTCCGGCGCTACCTGCGGAAAGTGCGCCCGTCGTTCGCGCCCCCGACGGCTTCTGATGCGTGGCACGCCTTCGAAACCCATTTTGCGCTGGGGCGGACGCGCGCGCTCAAAGCCTGGAAGGCGTGGCTCTTCGCGCGCGGAGGGGCGCAGCCAACCTTAAGCTGCATTCAGGGTGGTGCGACGCTGATCATGCGTGATGTGGTCCGGCACTATTTGCGTCATGAACACCACCCCGGGTGGATGGTTTCGCTGGATGCGCCCCTCGATCCGGCCGGGGATTGTCAAGGTCGCGCGATCGCGCTGGAGGATCTGTTGCCGGCGGCGGCAGATCCGCTGGCGGCGGTTGACGCGCATGATCTGCAGGCGCTGGTTGATCAACTTCTGGCAGGGGTGGGCGAGCAGTTGTCGGCCCGCGAGAAGATCGCCTTGACGGTACATCATGCCGGCAAAACGCTCTCGCATCGTGCCGTGATGGCGGCGGCGCAGTGCGGCAAGAGTTCCTTGTGCAATGCCCTGTACGAGGGCATTCAGAAAATGGCTGACTTGCTGCAGATGGCGCTTCCGCAGGAATCCGCCAACACGCGTATGCAAGTGGCCCAGGCGCTGATTGAAAAAATCGCCGCCGAAACCGAAAACGAATTGGAAATCGTACATCCTGATCTCTTCAGGTATATAAAGGAGGAGTCAGTCGATGGTGACTAAACCGTTTAATCTTGCGTTCCACCGCCAGCAATTGGCTGCATGGGTGGCGGCCTACCAGTTGGACCGGCAGTTGCGTGGGCCGGAGCCGGAGACGCCGGAACGTACGGGATGCAAGGTGCAATCTCCGGATGGTCCTTCGTCGGCGGCGGGGCAGATTCGTCTGCTGGTGCCAACGGCCGTATCGCTGCCGGCGGTGGAGCGACCGGTCTATGTCCTGCTGATGCCTGCCGAATCGGCCGAGGCGATCAGGCTGATCCCGTTCAGTCGCTATCCCCTTCCGGCCACGCCGCAGGAATGGCGAACGGGATTTGACCAACAGCCCTTGCGCGTTCTGAGTCTATGGAATCAACACGTCTGCGACCGTGCCTGCCTCCCCGCCAGCTGGTTTGTCAGGACCATTACGGCGAAGCAGCAGGCGGACGTGACGCGAGCGCTTCAGGTGTCTCACGACCTCCGGACTTACGCCGCGCGTCGATTCGGTCCTCCGCTGCTGCATGCGTTCGACCCCAGGCATGTCTATCTGCAGGAAGAGCGCATGCTTCTGGACGATCTCTGCACGGGGGAGGAGGAAACCGCACCGGCGATCCTTGAATACCCGATATCCGAGACAAACACGCCGTACCGCCTTGCCGCGGAGCCGCCGGCTGATTATAAGCCAGAAGGTTGATCCCAGGCACCATCCGCGCCTTGATCCTGCGGATACGACAGGCCGATCCGGGCACGCACCGCATCCATGATTCCGACAATGGCTAGGGAATCGTGGTGCGGCATGACGGGGCTCTCGATGCGACCTTCACGGATCGCGTTGTTGACTTCTTCGATTTCTTCTTCGAAACCATTTTTGCGGTGGGGGTATTCCTCGCGGTGCCGGGCTTTCCCGTCCGGTGTCCATTCGATCGTCTGTGCGCCCCAGAACGGCTCCAATACGCGAATCTGTCCCTTGTCGCCGGCAATCGTAAGGCTGTTATCGGTCCGCGTCCCGAGCGCTGCACTTAGTTGCGCCAGCGCCCCGTTGGCGAATTCCAATGTCATGGCCGTCCTGACATCGACCCCCGTTGGACCGAGTTCGCCGGCCGCCTGTATGGACATGACGGGCCCCGGCAGAATCATTTGCGCCATCGCGACCGGATACACACCCAGATCGAGCAAGGCGCCCCCTGCCAGAGCCTTGTTCAGCATACGTCCCTCTGGGTCAAATGACCCCACCACACCGAAATTGGCATGCACCATTTTCGGGGTGCCGATGGCATGCTCGGCAAGCAATGCACGCACCCGTTGCCAGGCGGGCAGGAAGCGTGTCCACAAGGCTTCCATCATAAAGCATTGGTTCTGTTCGGCCGTGGCGATGATCTGCTGGACTTCCCTGGTGTTCATGGCCAGTGGTTTCTCGCACAAGACCGCCTTGCCGGCGGCAAGGCAAGCGCAAGCCGCCTGGCAGTGGGCATTGTGTGTGGTGGCGATATAAACAGCGTGAATATCCGGGTCGGCAACGAGCGTCTCGAGGTCCGGCAGGGCCTTCTCCACCCCGTGCCGCTGCGCGAAATCACGTGCTTTGGCGGGCGTTCTGCCTGCCACGCGTGTGATGGATGCGTCGGGCACGACTTGCATGGCGTCTGCAAATCGATTGGCAATACCGCCCGGACCATAGATGCCCCAGTTGATGTGTTTCATATCTAATCCTCCACGGTTAACACCATTTCCGGTGAATAAATGACGTGCTCCACAGTGTAATGCCGGGGCCAACAATAGCAAACCGAAAGCGACAACCGAAAGCGAGGTTCCTGGCTGCGCGGATCAGAGAGGCGCTACATGGGTTTTTTTGCCTTGAGCAAAGGGCGCAAGGCGGCGGCGACGGCATCGGGACCGTGAGCCTGCAGGGCTTGCATGCCGGCTTGTACTGCTCCCGTAACGTTCTCGGGGCGGTCATCGATGAAGAGAATGTGTTCGGGGCGGACCTGCCAGGCGGCGATGACGCATTCGTAGGCAGCCGGGCCGGGTTTCATATGGCCGATCTCATGTGAAAAGAAGTGGTCGTGCAATAGTTCCAGGTGTGGACCGCGCTGGCGGAGGGCCGCGATATGGAGCCGGTTGGTGTTGGAAAGGCAACCCAGGCGATACGATCTACGCAGCGTCTGCAGTAGTTCCGGCGTTTGCGGATACCATTCGCCGACAATACGTTGAAACTCCAGCCGCAAGACATCGGGCTGTATATCGACGCCGAGCGCGCGAGGCGCCTCAGCCAAAAACACATCGGTGGCCACCCGGCCGCATTCGTAGTCGTTAACAATTGCAAATTCAGGCTGGTGCGCCGCGCGCAAGGCTGGACACAGCATCGAGGCATTTGAGAGGGGGTTCAGTCCCACAAGGACATTGCCCAGGTCAAACAGGATATGTGTGATCAGATCGGGATGCATGAATCGAAGCCTATATCACGAGGGCGAAAAGGTCTAGGACAAGATCGTCAGTGTTTGATATCAAGGCCGCAGGAATACACCTGCCAGCAGCGCCAGGCCGACCAGCAGCGGGGCGGGAATCCTGCGTGTCGCCAGCAGCGCGATCGTGGCCCCGGTCACCAGCAGATTGACTGTCGCAAAGCCGTTGGCCTGCAACAGGACAATCCCGGCGGCGGTGATCATGCCGCCAGCGACCGCGTTGATTCCCCTCAAGGCAACCTTGATGGCGCGGATCTGGCGGATCTACGACCAGACGGGATAGACGAAATAGATCAGCAGCAAGCCGGGCAAGAAGATGCCGATGCCGCCTGCCAGGGCCCCCGCGAGCTGGTGCCAGGTGGATGCGCCGCGTGCGGCCATACCACCCGCGTAGGCGGCAAAGCTGAACATGGGGCCGGGCAGGCCCTGCACCAGGCCGTAGCCGGTAAGGAATTCGGCGTTGGTCATGTAACCATTGATGGTGACCAGTTCACCGTGCATGACCGGGACAATCACTTGCCCGCCGCCGAAGACCAGATAGCCGTAACGGTAGAATCGCTCAAAAAGCGAAAAGAACCGGATGTCGGTTAACAATGCAAGAGCAAGCGAACCTACAGCGAACCCGGCAAACAGGATCAGGTAACGCCAGGGTGGTTGAATTCGCACGCGGTTCCAGATGTCCTTTTCGGCGGAAGCGCAGATCGTGACGGCTCCGCCGACCAGCAAAACCAACGGGAATATCCAGGGCGAACGAATAAAGTAGGTGACCACGGTACTGGTCAGCACCAGGGCTATGGTCAGTCGGTCGGTCAACACCTTGCGTCCGATCCGGAAGGCGGCCAGGATGATGAAACCGACGGCCATCGGATCAATGAAGCGCAGGAAGGCAGTGGATAGATCGGCCGCAGCCAATACGCGGTAGAGAAAGGAGACGGCGGTCATCACCATCAGCACAGGCAGCGACCATACCAGCATGGTTAGCAACGCCAGCAAAGGTCCGCCCATCTTGTAGCCGATGGAGACAATCGTCTGCGAACTGGTCGGGCCGGGCAGGATGCTGCACAGGGCCATCAACTCGATCAGTTCCTCTTCGTCCAGATAGCGGCGTTTGGCGACCATCTGATCCATAAACACGCCCAGATGCGCCTCGGGGCCACCATAGGCACCTAGAGAACAGATCAACACATCCTTGAGGAAGGCGGCGAAGAAACCTTTTATTCATTGCCATGTAGGGTAACTGGTTATTATCTGACGAGATCAGGATCTTTAAACGGATCGTTCTGAAAGGGCCGTCAGCTCCTCGTAGTCGATCCGGTCCTTGGGACGGTTCGCCTCTTTCTTTGCCTGCAAGAGCGAGCGGCGACTGACGACCGGAATCCGCATACCCCAGATCTCCGTGATATGCAGGTCGGCAAATACCGCATCGGCAGCTTCTGTCGACATCGAGGTCAGCAGGTCGATCTGGTTCGGCTGCGCCCCTAGCGTGATCACCGCCCCTGGACTTTCGAATACAGACTGCACGATCCCTGCATTAGCGAACCCGAATTCCGCAAGCGCCTGCATGATGCGGGCTGCATTGGCTGCTGATGGAAAAACCAGAATGTCAATATCCATGGTGGTGCGGATAAATCCGTAATACGTCACAGCAAACCCGCCGCAAAGCGCGAATTGAGCACCGTGCTTGATCAGCAGCCCAAGAAAATCGTGCATATCCGGTGAAATATCCGGCATTTTGGCGTCCGAGGTCATGTTGCGGGTCTCCGGGGGACAACATGCCGATCAAAGGTCCGGTAGCTGACGATTCCGCCATCACGAATGGGACGGGAGATTGCGCCGAATTGGGTATTGCGGAGCCGGATCAGGGTCATAATGCGTTCTGCGGGAGTCATCGCCAGCATATCCTCACGCCGGAAACGGTCCTGGTCCCCAACCGCCCCCATGCGTACCTTTGCCGCTAGCATCGCCACCCCCTGTAGTCACCATTCATAGTGCTTCATTTCTAGCCGAGATCGCGACCCGATGCAAGCCTGCCGATGAGATTCGTCGGACCACTAGATCGGAATGAAATCAACGGTAGTACCGTCACTTTTGCTTCACCGGAAACCAGTGTGAGGTGCGGTTGGCGAACTTGACCAGGCTCAGCATGACGGGCACTTCGACCAGGACGCCGACTATGGTTGCCAGCACGACGGGTGAACGAGCGCCAAACATCGAGATGGCCACGGCTACCGCCAGTTCGAAGAAGTTGGAGGCACCGATCATGCCACCTGGAGCCGCCACGCAATGTGTCAGTTTCAGGCGTTTTGCCGCGAAATAGGCGATGAAGAAAATCAGGTAGGTCTGGATGATGAGCGGTACGGCGATCAGGGCGATATGCAGGGGATTGTTCAGGATGATTTCGCCCTGGAAGGAAAAGATCAGCACGAGGGTCAGCAGCAGCCCGCTAATGGTGAAGTTACTGAATTTCGGCAGGAACGATTGGTTGAAGTAGTCCTCGCCCTTGATCTTGATGACATGGCCGCGGGTGAGCATGCCGCCCGCCAGCGGGATGACCACGAAAAGGACGACGGATAGAAACAGAGTCATCCAGGGGACCTGGATGCCGCCAACCCCGAGCAGCAGGGCCACGATCGGGACAAAGGCAACAAGTATGATCAAGTCGTTGGTTGCGACCTGAACAACAGTGTAGGCAGGGTTCCCCCTGGTCAGGTGACTCCACACAAAGACCATCGCCGTGCAGGGGGCGGCCCCCAGCAGGATGGCACCGGCGAGATAGTCCATGGCCAGATCGGGTGGGATCAGCGACTTGAACACCACATGGAAAAAGAACGAGGCAATCCCGAACATCGTGAACGGCTTGATCAGCCAGTTGACCACCCAGGTCACATACAGGCCCTTCGGGTTCTTGCCGACATCCGTGATGCTGGTGAAATTCACTTTCATCATCATCGGCCAGATCATCAGCCAGATCAGCACCGCAATCGGGATCGAGACGTTCGCATACTCGAATTTGCCGAGGAAGGCGGGGATGCCCGGCAGGAATTTTCCGATCAAAACACCTGCCACCATGCACAACGCCACCCAGACGGTTAAGTACCGGTCAAAAAAACTTATATCCAATTTCTGCTTTTCCATCTCTCATTCTCCTTGTTGTTGCGTACTGCTATATCTGAAAACTCGTATTCAGGCCTATAATTGCAACCTATTTTCAATACAGATTAGGGCGAACGATTAAGGCGAAAGATTAGTGGCGCCAAGGACCAACCTTAATCTTTTCACCTAATCTTTCGCCTTAATCTCTCCCGCCTTTACGTTGCCCATCTTGCTATCCTTCGCGCACCTGCTTCAACATATCCAGGTTAGCCTCGCCTGCCAGTTCCTCGCCGATCCATGGGGCCAGAACCGTGTGCGCCGAGTAGTCGCGGCAGACCTCCTCGATATACGCCAGCTCGTGGTGCCCCTTGGCTACCAGCACGGGGTCGCTGGTGCCGGTAGCGGCAAAGCTGCGGTTGATAATCCAGCCGTGGGGGGTAATGCCCGCGCGCTTCAAATCGGCTTGCAAGGCGGCGGCCTCGTGTACGGGGGTCGCCTCCGGAAGCGTGACAATCAGCATGCGCGTGAACTTCGGGTCGCGGATGCGCGGCAGCAGTTTCTTGACCGCCTCGGGCAGATCCTCAGCGGAACGTGAGATCTCGCGGTGGTAGGCCTGCGTCGAATCGAGCAGCAGTAGTGTGTGGCCGGTCGGGGCCGTGTCGAGCACGATGAATTGTCCGGTGCCGCAGGCGACGGTGTTGGCGAAGGCCTGGAACACGGCAATCTCCTCGATGCAGGGCGATCGCATCTCCTCCTCTAAAAGTTCCATATCCTGCTGGGATAGGATGCCTCGATTCTTTGCCAGCACACTTTCAACATAGTTGGCCGTCTCGGCCTTGGGATCAATACGGGCCACCTCGATGTTGTCGTGTGCCGCCCCCAGTGTTTCCGCGATATGCGCGGCGGGATCGGTCGTGGAGAGCAGGACGGAATGTCCCCGCTGTGCCAGCTCGGAGGCGATCAGCGCGGCCATGGTGGTCTTGCCGACGCCGCCCTTGCCCATCGTCAGGATGACACCCTTGCCTGGGGCGGCCAGTTCATCGAAGAAGCTTTCCCAGTCGTTGAGGGGCGGAAGTTCGATCTTCTGATCGGATATCGCGTTCTGCGCAATATCCGGTTCGTCACGGCTGACGCATTGCAATGCTTCCATGCCCATGATGCCCGCAGCCCGGAATGGCACCCTATAGAGCGGTAACTTCTGGAGTGATGCCGGAATGTTTTGCAGCATCGTGCGCGATTGGTTGGCAAAGGCCTTGGCGGTTGGATCGTCCGAATCCTTGAGAAACAGGCCGTTGACGATCAGGCATTGGTTGGTCATGCCCTGTTCGCGCAGCTCGGCGGCAGCGCGGGCGGCCTCCTTGAGGCTCATCGCATCCGCACGGGCAACCATTGCCAGACGTGTTTTGTGCGGGTTCTTCAGGGCGGCAATCACCTTTGCGAAAAGTTTTTGCTGCTCGTCCAAGCCTGCAAGCGGGCCTAGGCATGAGCTACCGGTTTTGTTATCGGCCATGAACTCCGTCCAGGCCGCCGGCAGATTGAGCAGGCGCAGGGTGTGGCCGGTGGGGGCGGTGTCGAGCACGATGTGGTCGTACGCCGTGATGGCCTGTTCGTCGCCGATGAATTTCGAGAATTCGTTGAAGCCGGCAATTTCGACCGTGCAGGCCCCCGAGAGTTGTTCCTCCATCTGCTGGATCGAGGCTTCGGGCAGCACACCGCGATAGGGGCCGACCATGCGCTCGCGGTATTCGGCCGCCGCCTGCATCGGATTGATGTTCATGGCCTCCAGACCAACAGATCCGGCAACCGGTACCGGCTTGGAACCCAGCGGGCAGCCGAGCACCTCGTCGAGGTTCGACGCTGGATCGGTGCTGATGAGCAGGACCTTGCGCCCAAGCCCGGCCAGTCCGACCGCCGTCGTGCAGGCCATGGAGGTTTTGCCCACACCGCCCTTGCCGGTGAAGAATGTGAATTTCGGGGCCTCTTTGATGAAATCCTGCATCACTCTGCATCCAGTCCGGCGGCTTCCAGTAATTCGTTGCGGGCGGGGTAGCGGCCTTTGCTGACAACCTTGCCGTCGATCAGGACCAGCGGAAGGCAATCGTTCCCATCATCGTTAAGGGCCTGCTTGACGACCGCATTCTGCACGAAAGCGGCGGGTTCGGACGACAGGTTGTAGCGATTTACGGCGACCCCCTTCTGCCTGACAGCTTCCAGGTCGCCGGCAAACTGCACCAGTTTGGTATTTACGCTGGCCCCACAAACTCCGCTCGAACAGCACATCGGCGGATCAAATACTTCCATTTGCTTACTCATTTTCCAGTACTCCTTGCGAGAATTCGCGCATGGCTGACATCGCACCTTTCTCCACCATGTGGCCGATCGTGATAGCCTCGCGGATGTCGTCCTCCGCGATGCCCATCTCCTTCGCCTTGTTGACATGGTATGCCAGACACGGCTGGCAATGCGCGCCCACGGATGTTCCGATTGCAATCAGTTCCTTCGTCTGTTCGTTCATCTTTTGCTCTCCTTTGTTTGCGCCTGAGGGTCTGAAAGAGGTGGTCTTTCTCGCAAAGCCGCTAAGTTATCATTGTCTATTCTTTGCGATCTTTGCGCCTTAGCGAGAAACAGCATCTGGCAGGGTTTCCACGAACGCCTTGATTTCATCGCGTACGCGTCGGTAAGCATCGAGCTGCTCTGCCTCGCCTTTGCCTTGTGCCGCCAGTTCGCGGGCCAGTGCGGGGGGATCGTCGAAGCCGACGTGCACCACCCTGGCCTTGCCGCCCAGCCACATCGGGCAGGTTTCATTCGCATGACCGCAGACGGTCACGACGACATCGAAATCCACGTCCTTGAGATCATCGACCTTTTTGGATTGGTGGCTGCTGATATCGACGCCGGCCTCTGCCATCACCTTGACGGCATTCGGATTCAGTCCGTGCGTTTCGATCCCGGCCGAATAGGCCTCGATCAGATTCCTCTTGAGCGCCTTAGCCCAGCCTTCCGCCATCTGGCTGCGGCAGGAGTTGCCGGTACATAGGAACAGTATATTCAGTTTATCGCTCATATTTGTGTCCTTCTTTTGTTCTTCTAAATTACAAAAACATGTCGGTTGACGATAACGGGCGACGATTACGATGGACGATTAGCTCTCCTTGCCCGACAACATTGAATCGTAATCCGTAATCGTCGCCCGTAATCGTCAGCCGATTCATTAAATATCTCACAGCCTATTTACATCCCGTAATTTTCTTCACATTGCCAAGATCCGCCTTCATCTCCGGATCTTTCGAGAGCGGTTTTTTGAGCCATTCGCGAAGCTGAGGCGGAAATGATGGGCTAAGCTTGTAGTAGACCCAGCGACCGGATTTGCGGCTATCGATCAATCCGGCCCGGATCAGCAAATCCATGTGGCGTGAGGCCGTGGCCCCACTGACTCCGAGCAGCTCGCTGATCTGGCAGGCGCAGAGCTCGCTGGTATTCATCAAGGCGGCGACGACCCGCAGACGGTTACGGTCCGACAAGGCTTTCAATTGCTCCAGTTGTGTTTTCATGCCGCCTACGATACATGCATGGTTAGCTAACTGTCAAATAGAATTTATGCGTGGTCGACATCAGCCTAGCAACGCCCACTGGCGCGCAGGCTTGCAACCGCCTCCGGTGTCAGCGGGCATAGATCCTGGCCGGCGCGCAGGATGATCTCGCAGGCCAGCACGAAGAAGACCGCATTCGGGATGGAGTCGGCGTAATTCTTGGCCACCAAGACCTGCCCGTGATTCTGGAGCATGACCAGATTGTGTTGCCTCATGGCGTCCGATACGGCGGTCGCCAGTTCCTGCGAGCCCGGCGTCAGGTAGGAACATGACCGATCGATCCGATCCGGAACGGAATCTCAGGGATGGCGTTGAAGTTGATTTTCTCCGGCTGCATACAGGCGATGGTTGTGGCGGCATTGGATTGAAAATGCAGGACCACCCCGATGTCGGGCCGGTTGCGCATGATGCCGGCATGAAAGTTGATTTCCACTGTTGGCCGGGGCCCTTCCAGACGGGAGCCGTCCGAGATCCGGCAAAGGGCAATCTGCTCGGCGGTGAGCTCACCCAGTCAGCTTCCCGAGGCCGTGGCGATGAGGCGGTCAGCATCCAGCCGCAACGACAGGTTGCCGCTGCTGCAACGCAGCAGTTGCTGGGCGGCGGCCTGGTGGCAGGCCTGGATAAACGCATCGGCCATTTGCTGTGGGATATCAATCATGATGCTTATTCCTTGGACGTGCCCGTTTCCGCCCAGTTGGCTACCTTCAGCCCCTTAACCCTATTAAATTCGCTGACGTTGTTTGTTACCAAGGTTACACCCAGTGAGCGGGCATGCGCAGCGATCATGAGATCCATAGCCCCGATTGGCTGTCCGGCCTGTTCCAGTTCGCAGCGGATCTCGCCATAATGTCGCGGCAGGTTCACGGAATCGCCCTCCGCCCGCTCGAAGGGAGCCAGGATCTTGGAAAGCGCCCGGCGCTCTTTTGCCGGATCAACCGCTTTGCCAGCGCCATACTCCAGTTCGCAGATTGTGACCATGGAAATATAGATCGCCGCGCCATGCCGTAATTCACGCTCGATCCGGTTGCGGATCCGTTCCGCCCGCTGGTGGATATCCCGTCCCGCATTCGCCGCCTTGAAGCCCCGCAGCATATAAACGAGGATATTCGTGTCGAGCATATAGGCACCGCCACTCATGCCAGGGAAACCCGATCCTCGAGTGGCGGCTGGACACGGTCAGGCATAAAGTCACCAGACAGCTCGTCAACGCCTTCCCGGAACAGTTCCCACGGTCCTTTTTCCGTCAGTAGTAGACCGTCTGCCGTCGCCAGTACATTAACCTCGGAGGAGTGAAAGCGATAACGCATTGGCACCCGTACCGCCTGACTCCGCCCCGACTTGAATACTTTTGCCGTTACCATGACAAGTCTCCTTAGATATCTATCAATAAAGATATATCTCTAACTGCGGGTTCGTCAAGGCAAAATAGCAAAGGCAGAGGCCTTTGATCATTGATAGATGTGGTTCAGGCAATAATAGATGCCCGCCAGGATGAAGGCGGTGCCGGCGAGGCGGCGGATCCAGATCTCAATGTGGGTGAGTTTATTGAAGGCCTTGCCGAGGCTGGCGGAACCGAAGGCCAGGATGAAGGCGAAGACCACCACCGGCAGCGAGGTGCCGATGCCGTAGACGACCGGCAGCAGGGCCGTCGACTGCTGCTTCAACGCCAGCGGCAGCAATCCGCCGAAGAAGAGACCGGCCGAGACCGGGCAGAAGGAGAGGGCAAAGATGAAGCCGATCGGTACGGCCCAGATGATGCCACCCTGTTTGGCCTTTTCCTGCAGTTTCTCGCCGCCCACGTGCAGCGAGATGCCGGAACCGATCCAGCCCAACAGCACCAGCCCCAGGAGGATCAGGATCGGCCCGAGGGCCTCGTTCATGTACTTTTGAAGGAAACGCGAAATCTCAGCGCTGCCCAGCAGGCCGGCCGTGATCACCGCTCCGAGAAGCACGTAGGCCAGGGTGCGGCCCGCCGAATAAAGCAGTCCCGAACCGATGACGTGCGGCTTGTGCCCGGCCTTGCGGCCGATAAAGGAGATCGCGGCAATGTTGGTCGCCAGCGGGCAGGGGCTGATCGCAGTCAAAATGCCGAGCCAGAAAGCCGATACGATACCGGTCCAGATCATGATTCGCCGCCCGCCTGCTTCAGGTAACCGTCAATAGCCTCGCTAATATATGCATTGAAAGCCGCCGGATCCTGCATGCGGGTCCAGACGTCATCCAGCCGCTTGTAGCCGCGTACGGCGCCATCGCGCATGTCTGCCACGACGACGCAGCTGGCCGCCACCTCGAACTGCCGGGCCAGTGCCGCCTCCTGCATGAAGTCGGCTTCGATCCATTGGATGGTCCCATCCGTCAGCTCCTTGCTGTAGACGCTGTCCAGCAGCTCGCGGGTCATCGACTCGATGGTGTTACAGGTGATGCAGCGGAAGGTGGAATGCAGATAGTAGACGGCGATCTGCCGTCCGTTGGCGGCGGGCTGTGGGGCCACGGGGTTGGACGACGGCTGCGCGGCGTGCTTGCCCAGTGCAAAGCCGATACTGATCAGCGCAAAGGCCACCAGTCCCTTGGTCAGAATGTGTTTTGCTTTTTGCATTTGCGACTCCTATTGATGTTCACAACGAATGTTTTTGCACAGCGAATGAGTTGCACAGCGAATGTTTTTGCACAGCGAATGTTTGAGGTTATGGGGAAACATATTTGAGGTATAGTTCGTTAGATCCAAAGGTGGCGATAATGCCATCAGATAAATTGGTTTTGCGAAGGTAGCTCAACATGCGCGCTAAAAGAATATCGGAGGTTTTTTCGCGCTGAGCATTCACTAATAGCAGCAGATCGGAATCAAGGCAGAGAACGTCTGCCTGTTTTTCCCCGAGCATTAAAGAGTCGTAATAAAGAGGGATGACCGGCATTTCGCAGGAGCAGTTTTTGAAATGACATTCGGTACGTACAAGATTGCGGTAGACATAGGTGCCATATCCAAGCCCGTGGGCGTCCACAATTGCTTGAAGAATGGATTCAACGTGGTTCGCTTTTGCGGGGTTGGTTTCCTGAAAGTGTTTGTAGGCATCGTTACTGGTTAATGGGCCGGTACGCGGAGTAAAGGGGATCCGTTCAAATTGAAGGCGATCAAGACCAAAGTTGAGCAGAATTCCTAATTGTTTCTTCCAGAATTTCTGATAATTGATCAATTGAATCATGTGAGCGGGGTGAAACTTGCCCACAAGGTGTTTTAATTCCAGAATGATCGAATCTTCGACAAGGATGTCCAGCTCAAATGTGTCAGCATACAGCTCGCGCTGTTTAAGCACACCTCGCAGCTTGCTTTCTGTTTTAAGGCTGGCTTTTCGCAACGCGTGTAGTAATGCAGAATGATAGGCATCTTCATCCCACCCAGGCCCCAGTTGATTATGGACGTGCATCGCCGCGCCCATGATCTTGTAGGACAACTCAGGATAGATAAGATTATCGTTCAAAGCATTAGTCACATTGTCACCTTGTGATTGCATTACGTAATGAATAGGGGAAGAGAAGTTGCGGTAAAAAAGGAATGTATTTGCACAACGAATGGGCTGCACAACGAATGGGAATAAGGGTGAACATCGTTACCATATTATATGATTCCCCATTTGCTGTGTTCCATATTCGTTGTGCAAAAAATTCGTTGTGTCCCATATTCGTTGTGTCGATCATTCGTTGTGTTCCATATCCGCTTTCGTCTTAATACTCACGCCAAGTGCTTGCCACTTCTTCAGGATATCCTCTTTGGCGATGAAACCCTCATGACGCCCCAGTTCCTTACCTTTGGAGTCCAGGAAAATCTGCGTCGGGATCGACTTGATCCCGTAAGTCTTGGCTTTTTCCTGGTTCTCGGGTTGCCAGACATCGATGAACTCGACATCGAAGACGCCTTTGTATTCCGTGGTCAGTTCCTCCAGGATCGGGGCCATCTTCTTGCAGGGGATGCAAGCCTTGGCACCCAGATCGACCAGCTTCGGCAAGGCGACCTTCGCCTCGGCCGCCGGTGCCGGCGTCTCGGCATCCTTGGCGCACGCAGTCATCGCGAGCAGTCCAATCCCCATCAATACGCACAAACTGTTTTTCAGCATCGTCATCATCATACCTCCTGAAGAACGGCTGCACCCTGTGCCGCCGCTTTTGCAATATTGGTTTCGTTCACATCGGTTGCGCCCTTGGTCATGCCGAGATCGGCCAACTGCAGGTGCTTGAAGTTGCCGAATCCGGCCTCGGTCAAACTGCTCTTGACGCAGTTGAGCGGGCAGCCGTCGATGGCTAGGATGGCCTCGGCCGCCTCGGTCGTCTTCAGGATCCCGCTGATGCGTCCGCCGATCCCTACCGTACAGAACATCTTGCCCACGCCGTCGCGGGTCAGCTTGCGGGCAGCCTGATCGGCCACTGCGCCGACGTCGGCAGCCCCTGAGCAGGCGAAAATCAGTTTCGGCGCGGCACTGCATGCACAATTCGTACCCATGATGTCTTCTCCTTTCCTTATTTGAGGAACTTCTTGATCTCTTCAGGGCTCAATATCTTGCCTGTGCTCTTGACCACGCCATCGACCGCGAGGGCGGGGGTCATCATCACACCCATGGCCATGATGTCGTTGATGTCCGAGACCTTTTCCAGCTCATAGGCGAGCCCGAGTTCCTTGGCGGCAATCTCAGCGGCTTCGGTCAGTTTCTTGCATTTCGGGCACCCCGTGCCCAGGATCTGGATCTTCATTTTGCGTCCTCCTTTGTTTGGTGCGGCGTTGTTGTGAACAGTATATACAATACCGGCATGAGAAACAAGGCGACGGCGATTTCCATGACGAGGCCGCCGATGCCGGCGATGGCCATGGGTTTGAGCAGGTCGCCGCCTTCGCCCAGGTTCAGCGCCAGTGGTATGAGCCCCGCGATGGTGCTGAGCGTGGTCATCACACGCGGGCGCAGCCGGATTTTGGCGGCGGTCAAGACCGCTTCAACGGGCGAACGGTTCTCCTTCGTGTGCAGCTCTTCCGCATAGCTCAGCAGCAGCACGCCATCGTTGACGGCTGCCGCGATAACTACAAATACACCGATGGCGACAGTCGCGCCGATCGACAGACCGGTCAGCAGCAGGGCATAGACCAGCCCAGCCAGGCAGAAGGGGACGGAAAGAAGGATAATTAGCGGCAGGCGGTAGCTCTCGAACTGGACCGCCAGCGTTACGAACGCGAAAAAGAGCGCGAAGCCGAAGATCAGCCCCATCGTGCGACTGTTTTCCGCCATCATCTGCGCCTGGCCGCCGGGAACGGTCTGCACCCCCGGCGGCGAAGGGAGCTTGCGGACGGCTTCCATCGCGCGTCGGGTCGCTTCGCCCACGCTGATGCCTGCCGCATCGGCCCGCACCAGCACCTGCTTGATCTGGTTTTCGCGGTTGATCTCCACCGGTCCGACCGCGCGCCGCACCTCGGCCACATCGCGCACATAAAGGGGGCTACCGTTGCGCGAGTCAAGGATCAGGTTTTCCAGCTCTTCCTTGCCCCGGATCTGCGGTTCCGGGACCATGACGCGGATGTCGTAGTATTCGCTGCCTTCACGGTATTCGGTGGCGACGCTTCCGCCGATCAGTCCGCGCAACACATCGGCAATGCTGGCGACCGGAATGCCCAGCGCGGCGGCGCGCGCCCGGTCAATGTAGATCCGGTACTCCGGCTTGGTCATATCCATCGAGATGTTCACGCCGGAAAGACCGGGGGTCTGGCCCAGCGCGGCGGCGGCCTGGCGGGCGAAGTTGTAGATGTCAACGGTGTCGTCGCCCTGTACTTTCAGCTCAACATCCTGTGTGCCGATCTGTCGGATGCCCTTGATCTTCATCTGCATGATCGGCATCTTCGCGCCGGGTGCCATCGCCTTCCTGACCAGCGGCCTGATTTTCTCGACAAAGGCTTCCGTGCTGATGTCACGCTGCGCCTTGGGCTTGAGCTGGATATCGACTTCACCTTCCTCGGCAATCTCATAGGTGGCCAGCCCCCAGACACGGCCGCCCGCCATAGTGAAGACTCGGTCGATCTCCGGCAGACCGACCAGTTGCGCCTCGACCGCGGCCAGAATCCGATCGGTCTCGCCGACGGCGGTTCCCGCGGGCATCTTGAGTTTCACCATGGCACGCCCGTCATCCACTTGCGGCAGGAATTCTGTGCCGATCGTCCCGCTCATCCACAGCGCGACGGCACCGACGGCAATAAACAGGATCAGGGCGACCCAGCGGAACCGCAAAACACGGGAAAGACCGTTGCCGTAGGCCGACGTGATGCGCTCCACGCCCCGGTCGAACCAGATGGCCAGCCGTCCGCTCTTCTGCCCGCCATGGATCCGCTCGAGCAGCAGGTCGGAGAGGAACGGGGTCAGGGTAATAGCCACCAGCAGCGACAGCAGGACCACGCCCGCGACCACGAGGACTAGTTCCTTGAATAGCAACGAGGCGAGCCCGGGAATGAACAGGAAAGGCAGGAAAATCGCCAGGAACGCCACGGTCGAGGCGATCATCGCCGGTCCGACTTCGGCGACGGCCCGCACCAGGGTCTGCGGGCTGTGCGGCCGTCCGGCAAGGTCTTCCTCGTGCTTCAGGCGCGTGATGTTCTCCAGCACGATGATCGAGTTGTCGAGAATCACCCCCAGCGCCACCACCAGTCCGCCAAGAGAGAATAGGTTCAACGAAAAGCCAGCCAGCCGCATCAGCATGAAATTCGCCAGCAAGGTGACCGGCAACGCCAGCGCCATAACCATGACCTGCCGCCAGTGCCCCAGGAACAGATACGTGACCAGGATCACCAGAATAGCCGCCAGTACGGCCGAGTCGCGCACGCTGAGGATCGCGCCGTTGACATAATCGCCCTGGTTCTCGAACACGCCGAACTCGATATCCGGAGGCATCTGGTCGCGCAGCCGCTCCAGTTGCCGCTCGACCGCCTGCGCCACCTTCACCGTGTTGGCCTCGGCCTGCTTAAGCACATTGACCTTCACGCAGGGGCGACCGTTGAAGCGGGTGCTGACGCGCAATTCCTTGTGCGAGTCCTCCACACGCGCCACATCGCGCACATAAACCAGATTGCCGCCTGCGCCTTTCGCGATGGCGGTATCGCGAATCTCGTCGAGCGACTCGAATTCGCCCATGGTCCGGGCAATGATCTCGCGCGTTTCAACCGTGATCCGCCCGGCAAAAATCTGGCGGTTCTCCTGGCGCAAGGCGGTCGCAACCTGCGCCGGCGAGAGACCGAAGGCAGTCAGCCTGGCGGGATCGAGATGGACCCGGATTTCGCGTTCCAGTCCGCCGACCACCTCTGCGCCCGCCGTGCCAGGCACGGCGCTCAGCCGATCTACCAGCCAGTTGTCGACCCACTCCCGCAGCCAGACCAGGCTGCGCTGGTCCGAGGCGATAGTTACCTCCATCACCGGCAGTTGCGAGGGATCAGCCTTGATGATCACCGGCGGATCCATGTCATCCGGCAGCAGGCGATTGACGCGCCCCATCACGGCCAGCACATCCTGGTAGGCGGAGTCCACGTCCACGCCGTAGTTGAAATTCACCAGCAGCGTGTACATGCCTTCGATACAGGAGCCATCGAGATAGTCGAGATTATCCACCGTCGCCATCGCCCGCTCGACCGGTTCGGCCACATTCGTCTCCATCTCCTCGGGCGTCGCCCCGCTCCAGTAGATATGGATCTTGACCATCGGATAGGTGATCTCAGGCAGGTAATCCACATCCAGTCGCGTCAGGCTGAAAAAGCCCGCGACCGCCGCGGCAACGGACAGCATCGTGACTGCCACCCGGCGTCTTAAACTGATGTCGGTAATTCTCATTTGGCTGCTTTTTCCGGTTTTGATCCCATTCCCTTGACCATCGCCCCATCCTTGAGCGACTCGTTGCCGCGCACGATGACGGTGCTTCCCGGTTTCATACCACGCACCGCCACCTTTCCGCCCGCCTCAAGCACGGGCTCCACCACCACCTGCCGAGCCGTCCCGTCCTCAAGCAGGAAAATCACAGTCTCTCCGTTCGGACGCACAATCAGGGCACTTTCGGGAAAAATCATGACGTCGTTAGCGGTCTGTACCGGCAAATCAACACGGGCAAACATACCGCTTATCAGCTCCACCGGTTCCTTCAATACCGCTTCCACGGTGACGGTGCGGGTTGTACGGTCCAGTTCGGGGTAGATGCGAGTGATCTCGGCCGGAAAGGATTTGCCGGGATGGGCATCGAGCAGAATCTGCACCGCGGTTCCTGTCCGCACAGAAAGCGCATGTTGTTCGGGAACCGCGAGGCGCACGACCAGGCTTTGCGGGTCGTAGAGTTCGACCAGCGGCGTGCGCGGGGCGACATAATTGCCTTCAGAAATCCAGACCTTGGAAACCAGGCCGCCCCAAGGGGCGTTGATCTCGTAGTCGTCGGCACCGGTCTCCATCGCGGCCACCTGTGCCTCGGCGCGACGCAGATTCGAGCGCGCCGTGTCGAGCTGGTCGCCGGGCAGCGAACCGCTTTTGACCAGTTGCTCCACCCGCTGGAATTCCGCTTCCTGCCGCCGCAGTTCCTCGCGGGCCGCGGTGAGCCCTGTTTTCGCAATCCGGCTGCGCCCGACGCGGGCCAGCCGCTGTCCGGCCTCGACGCGATCGCCTTCGCGCACCGGGCATTCCACGATCGGCCCTTCGGCCGGCGAGGCCATCCGGGCGGTCTTGACGGGTTCGACGGAACCGGTGTAGGTGATGAAGCGCGTCAGGTCGCCGGACTTGACAGGGACGGCCTGGACCATGGGAACCGGTTTGGGCGGTGCATCGTCCCCGCCGTTCTTGCCACAGCCACCCAGCAAGGCGGCGGATAATCCCGCCGCCAGTATTCGCGTCATCGGTCTCATGGGGTTAACTCTCCTGTCGCCAGTTTGCGGCGGGCATCGGATACGGCCAGATCGGCCAGTGCCCGCGCATAGGTTGTTTCCGCCAGCACAAGCGCCGCCTGTGCATCGAGCACATCAACGATCACGCCTTTGCCAAGATCATATTTCTCACGGATAATCCGGAAGCTTTCCCGAGCTTGCTCAACCGCCTTGGCCGTGGCTTCTGTCCGTTCGCGAGCCGATGCCATCTCGGCCCGGGCGATTTCCACTTCTGTACGGATCAGAAGTTCGAGTTTACGAACCTGTTCCTGCCGGGCATGGTAGCGGGCGGTCTGCTCGCGGACTTGCGCGCGGATCGCACCGCCTTCAAACAGGGGGATCTCGGCAACCAGCCCGATGCGGCCGATATCCTGCGAGTCGTCGCTCCCGGCTGGTTGATCGCTGATATTCCCGATCCACCGGCCGCCATAGGAAGCCTGGAGCGAAAGGGTCGGAAAATAACCGGCGCGGGAGGCCTTGATGCTCTCGTCCTGCGCCTGAGTTTGCTGCAGGGCGGCCTGGTAGTCGCGGCGCTGCGCCAGCGCCATACGCAGGCAATCCGCTGCCGCCGGGCATGAGGACATCGTGACCGGAAGCAGATCCCCGCCCACATCGGGAGCCGTCCCGCCGGTCTCCGTCCCCAGCAGCGCCGCCAGCGCCCAGCGCTGGATGGTGAGCGTATTGCGTTCGCGGGTCAACTTCTCCTTCAACTCCGCCAGCCGGACTTCCGCCCGCAGCAGATCCACACGGGCGGCCTTCTGCGCCTCCACCTGCGCCTCGATGCTGTGCCGGTGTTCCGCTGTGGCGCTGACCGCCGACTCGAATGACCGGATCACCTCGCGCTGTGCCAGCATGTTGTAGAAAAGACTGGTGACGTTGAACACCACCGTTTCGCGCGTGTATGCCAGTCCGCCTTCCGCCGCCTGTCGCAATAATTCAGCGGCGCTGACGGTGCTACGGAGCCTGCCGCCGGTAAAGAGCGGCAGGCTCAGGACGGCATCCGCCGCCATCAGATCGCTGCCGAATACCCCCGCCTCGCCGTTGGCCGTTGCCGGAAACAGGCGCTGATCCTCCGACGCGACATCATACGATCCGTGCAACTTAAGGGACGGCAGCCGACGGGCACGGACCGTATCGCCTGCTGCCGCGGCCGCATCGGCATTCCAGCGGGCAGATGCAATATCCGGATTGTGTTCGAGGGCGACCTGAACCGCCTGCTCCAGCGTCAGCAATGGTGCATTGGATTCCAGCGCCTGTAGCGGGAGCGGCAATAGGCTGCTGAGCGCTAAGCAAAGGTTAAAACAGGTCTTCATTTCACAAACGCTCCGAAAAGCATCCCGCTGAACGTAGCCATGATGATCACCAGCGAGACGAAAACGACCGTCTTCTTGGTGCCGAGCACGCTGCGGATGACCAGCATGTTCGGCAGGCTCAAGGCCGGACCGGCCAGCAGCAGCGCCAGGGCGGGGCCCTTGCCCATGCCGTTGCCGATCAACCCCTGCAGGATCGGCACTTCCGTCAGCGTGGCGAAATACATGAAGGCGCCGGCGAAGGAGGCGAAGAAGTTAGATGCCAGGGAATTGCCACCCACCGCCCTGGAAACCCATTCCGACGGGATCAGTCCTTCATAGCCGACGCGCCCGAGCAGGGCGCCGGCCACCAGGACGCCGATCAGCAGCAGCGGCATGATCTGCTTGGCGAAGCCCCACGACGATGAGAACCATTCGCCTGCCTCGCCCTTGTCGAGGCTGGTGAACCAGGAAAGCCCGACCACGGCGGCGGCAAACGCCACCATCGGCTGTTCGGGAAAGACGATGCCCAGCGCCACCGTCGGCAGGGCGGTCAGTCCGACCTTCCACCATTTGACCTCGAACCAGATGACCAGCATCACGCCCAGGGCCGCGGCGAAAAGCGCGGACACGATCCATTTGGAGGCGTAGATGGACGCCCAGAGGCCCGTTGGCACCTGCGGCTTGCCCCAGTTGGCAAATACCAGGATGCCGACCATCGAGGCGAAATAGAGCGCATTCTGCCAGAGCGGCCGCGTGACCTCTTCCTCCGGCAGCAGCATCTGGGCGGCCGCTTTCTGCTTCTCTTCCTTGATGAAGATCAGATGCATCAGGACCCCGATCACCACGCTGAAGATCACCGCCCCGAGCGCACGGGCGACTCCCAGCTCGATCCCGAGGACGCGCGCGGTCATCACAATCGCCAGGATGTTGATCGCCGGGCCGGAATAAAGGAACGCCGACGCCGGCCCCAGGCCCGCGCCCATGCGGTAGATCCCCGCAAAAAGCGGCAGCACCGTGCAGGAGCAGACCGCCAGGATCGTGCCCGACACGGCAGCCACGCCGTAGGCCAGGATCTTGTTCGCCTTGGCGCCGAGATACTTCATCACCGAGCCCTGGCTGACGAATACCGCGATGGCGCCCGCGATGAAGAAGGCCGGGATCAGGCATAGCAGCACATGCTCCTGCGCATACCATTTGGCCAGATGCAGCGACTCCATGATCGCGTTATCGAAGCGTTCCCGGCCCACCGGCAGATAAAAGAACGCCAGGAATATCCCCACGATCCACGCCAGTTTCTTCCACTCATCTTTCCAGTTCATGTCGTGCCCCCGTTTTTTTAATTTCACCACCGGCGCAATCCCGGTGTGATCGCTTAGCCCCACATACACTCACTCGCGCACACATATCCCCGCTGCCTCAGTGGCGGCGCAACCGGGCTACCATTTTCTTTCACTCCACCATCGCGGCCTGGCGTTGCGCATTCGACTGGATCACCCCCATCGCGCAATCAAACACATTCAGGATGCAGGGGGTTTCGAGTTTCAGGAAAATGCGCACGCCATCGCGCCGCTCGCTGATGATGCCCACGTTGCGCAGCTCGGCCACATGACGCGAGAGCGTCGACTTGTTCATCGTGAACAGCGGCTGCAGCTCGCACAGGCAGCGCTCACCCCGGCTCAATTCATCCACAATCCGCAGCCGCACCGGACTCGCCAGCGCCTTTAGAATCGTGGCCCGCGCCGCATATGAGTTTTCATTCATGCGGACTAAAGTATCATAGTTGCGCAACAATGCAACTATTAAATTTGCTCGAAATAGTGGGAGCGGGGCGAGGCGCTGGGCTCGACGCGGCGGATGACGCCTTCGTCGCAGAGGGTTTTCAGGTATTTGGTGGCGGTATTGGGGGAGACGCCGAGAATGTGGACGATTTCGCTGCGGGTAAGCTTACCGTGTTCCGCGAACATGGTTTTGAGTCGTTCGAGGCGACGCAACGCGGAATTCCCGTGCTGGAGGAAATGCGCGATTTTCGCCTCGTTGTGCGCCCCGTGATGGACGGGTTCCACCCCGTCCGCCGTCTGGAGGGACGGGTTCCACCCCGTCCGCGGCGTTGTAAGTGGAGGGACGGGTTCCGCCCCGTCCGCCGCGTTGTAAGGCCGTTCGGAAGTCCAGGATCGCTGCTCTTCCCCCGCCCTGCCTTCCCCCGCCCTGGCGGGCAGCGGTATCCGCTCGGGCAGCGGGCGGGGCGGCAGCGGCGCGCGCCGGATCTCGAGATCAGCCTCGGTGTAGGTGAGCTTGTCGGAATGGGTCAGGCGCATGCGCTCGATCACGTTGCGCAATTCGCGCACATTCCCCGGCCAGTCGTATTGGCGCGCGGTTTCGACGAAGGTCGCTGAGACCGAGGCGTGCGTGCCGACCGGGCGTCCCTCATCGAGAAAGTGCCGGACCAGCGGCATGATGTCCTCGCGACGCTCACGCAGCGGCGGCACGTGGATGGTCAGGCGCTGCAGCCGGTAGAGCAGATCCTGGCGGAAGGTGCCTTGCGCGACGCGCGCCTCCAGCTCGGCATTGGTTGCCGCCAGAATACGGCAATGGATCTGGCGTGACTGCGAGCTGCCGATGGCGCGGATCTCGCCTTTTTCCAGCACGCGCAGCAGCACCGCCTGTAGGCGGGGGGAAATGTCACCGATCTCGTCCAGCAGCAACGTCCCGTTGCCGGCATCCTCGAACAGGCCTCCGGTCGTGCGATCAGCCCCGGTGAAGGAACCCCGTTCGTGACCGAAAAGCTCGGATTCGAGCAGCGTTTCGCTGATGGCGCTGCAATTGACCGCGATAAATGGCTTGTTCGCCCGGTTGCCGGCCGTGTGCAGAGCGCTGGCGACCACTTCCTTGCCGGTGCCGGTTTCGCCGGTGATAAGCACCGGTACATCCAGACTGGCCATTTGCAGGATCGTTTCGCGCAATTTCAGGATGTTCGGGCTGCGTCCGTTGATCGGCGGCAGGCGCGGATCGGCGGGGGCCGGCGGTGCGGGTTTGGCCTTCAGGCGCGGGACGAGGCGCTTGCCCGCCGGTGTGGCGGCCGCTTGGGTCACGGGGGGCGTTGGGGCGAGGGGGGGTGTTCGGGGCTTGCGCTCTGCGGCAAAAAAGACTTTGGCCAGGTCGGCCGGGGCGAGGCATCCGCCTTCGCTAAAGCTACGGTGGACAAGGGCCTCGCCCCTACGCAATTCCAGGGCTAGGCGCAGCTCGAAATCGAGGCGGCCTTCGGCGTCGTAGCGCTGCGCGGCCGCCTGGGCCTCGCGGAAGCGTTCGGCAGCCTCTTGCGGGCGATCCATCAACAGGGCGCAGCGGGCGCGGAACAGCGGGTCGAGGTAATGGGCATTGCCGCGCGAGGCGCGCATATCGAGCAGGCGATTGGCGGCTTCGGCATTGCCAGCCGCCAGTTCGGCGCGGATCAGGTTCAGCGCCCCGAAGCCGGTGCCGAAAATCGAGGCCATCAGTCGTTTTGCCTCCAGCCGCGCCAACCGCAACGCCCCGGCGGCATCATCGGAAAGCAGGTGGTTGAGCGTCTGGATCCAGACAGGCGTGTAGTCGGTTCCGGGTTCTTGGTTCCTTGTGCTTCGTGCTTGGTTCCTGGTGCTTGGTTCTGCGTTGGTGAAAGCAGGATGTTGGCTGCTGATTTCGACTTTCCCAATTTCGACTTTCGACTTTACTCCATCGTCTTCAGTCCTCCCCACCCGGTGCATCAGGGCCAGCAGCTGCTGGTATTCGCGGTAGAGGCGGCGGTTGGTGGCGGGGGCGGTGGCGAGGGCGGACATGCGTTCAGCGGCGGCGCGGGTGCGGCCAGTCTCGACGGCATCGATGAAATGCAGGCGGTCGAGCTGCTCCAGCGGGAAGCGTGCGCCGGTTTGCCAGGTCAGCAGCTTCATTTCGGGCCTGAATTCGATGCCGCGCCCCTGGCGGGCCAGCAGCAGGCCGAGTTCCCAGAGATAGAATTTGCGCCGCGGGGAGTGCTCTGGCAGTTCAGCGTTGGTCTGCCGCAGCAATCGCTCGCGTTCCTGCTGGTTGCCGCGCACCTCGTGCAGCACGCTCGCGGCGAAATGGATCGTGGCGCGTATCTCCGGGTGCGTCTGGTCTGTGAACAGGCTGCGGGCGTGGTGCAGCAGGGCCTCGGCCTCCGAGGGACGCGAGATGCGGCAGGCCAGTTCCGCCCAGCGGGCCAGCAGCAGGATTGTCAGCTCCGGATCCTGTCCCTTCATCGCCACCGCCTCGGCGGCCTCGATCGCATCGCGCGCCAGCCGCCGCCCGTCCAGACAGTCGCACAGCAGCAACAAGGCGGTCAGGATTGGCGGCAGCGGCGCTGGACCGACGGCGGCGATAACCTCCTGTAAAGGCAAGTCGGTAGTGGCGAACCGGTCAACGACCGGATTAAAGCGACGGGGTAATGGTGGTGGTTGCATGACAGCCTTTATACGCAAAATATGAGCGTAGGATAAGCGCAGTAATGCGCCTTGTCAAGGGGGTTGTTAAAATCGGATATCGTGTCCGAAAGCCAAAAATGCCGTATTGGCGAGCCAAAAGGCAACAATCAACAAGTTGGCATGATAGCTGCTTGTAAAGGCTGGGGTGATCCAAATGCTGCCGATGAGAAACGTGTTGTCGCTACGCTCGCCAGAGCGTGGACGGAATGCGCGAGCGGCCTGGGTGGGCCATCCGCGTTCTGGCGAACGCAGCTACAAGTGTATGAAGTTACAGGTCTCGATCCTGGGGTGTGCCAGATGATGCATGTTGAAACTTTATTGGGTGAATGCGACCTCCGGGCTCGTTGTGTCCGTGTGGTGCGCATGAGTTGTTCTTGGTGATGGTTATGAGCGGTGTATAGAAATTTGCGAAAATAGATTGAAGACGCGATGATTCTTTGGCAGTATGGGCTACAGTTATATTGACGGCAGGAATGTCTTTCCGGTGTCCGTATGATGGCTTTTATAGGGAGGAGAGCATGATGACAGGGATTTCGATGCGGGCCGGCGGTCTGTTGTTGGCAGTTGTTCTGTGGACGGCTGTGGTCCCGCTCTGTGCAGCGCAGGAGGCATTGCCGGCAGGCGAGGAGATGGCGGCGGATGCCGCGCCGGACCCGCTCGTTCTTGAGCGGGATGCATTGCGCGAGAAAGCCAGCGGGTTTTCGATGACGGCGCAGTCGTTCGGGGAGCGCCAAAATGCGCTGAGGCTTGAACTGAAGGAAGCGGCCCAGGCCAACCGCTCGCTGACGGATGTCGTGACCGAAGATGAGGAGACCGCTGCGTTGACACTGCGACTCCAGCAGCTTGAAGTCGAGCTTCAGGAGGTCCGCGAGGCTCTTAAAGCCCGAATCCATAATAATCCGGAAGTGCAAGTCCGTCAGGAACGCGTCAAGGCGATCTCCGAAGCCATGCAGGTGTTGCGCAGCGAGCGCGAGGCCTTTGAGAAAGCCGCAACGGCTACGCTGCGCCGATTGAAGGTCGTGGAAGATGAGCTGGCTAAACGCGAGCGCGCTGCCGCTGCAGCAGCGGCAGCAGGCGAGGGGGAGACCTCCTCAGGCGAGACCAACGGGGTGCGTTCAGTTTCTGAAAAGATCCCCGGAACAGGAGCGTCGAAATGATTGGGAAAGACCCTTACATGAAGCGTTTGACCGCGTGGGTCGTCTGCGTGCTGGTTGGGTTAATGGCGTTGGATGGCTATGCACAGGCTCCGGTGGCTGGCACGACAGTCAATGTCGCGCTGTTGCAGCGTGTGCAGCAGTCGCGGCTGTTGAGCGGAATTGACGAGATCCGTTGGGACCAGGCGAGTGGAGCTCCCGGCATGCTTGTCGGAACGAACTTGCTGACGGTGGCCCGGACATCGGTTCCGCTGATGCAGACCGCGGCCGGGACGCAGGTGCCGGATTACGCGCGCGGTGCGCTCAATGTGATGGCTGGGCTGTCCGGGATCTACGGGGTTTCGGATGCTCAGACCGAGCTGGTTTCGCGGCCTGCGGTCGAGGATGCGGACGGGTACCACCATGTCGTTCTGAATCAGCGCCACGGCGGGATCCCGGTGATTGGCGGGACCGTGGTTGCCCATTTTGATACTGACGGGAGATGCCGCCTGCTGAATGGGCGCTTTGTGGCCGATCTGGCTTTGGGCACGACACCCGGCATCACGGTGGCCGCGGCGGAAACGGCAGCACTGGCGGCGGCGGCAGGTCGGGGCTTCGCCGGTGGAAGGCCCATGGCGGGCACGACACTGGTGGTCTGGGCGCGTGATGGTTTGCGCGTATTGGCTTATCACGTGTGCGTTCTCTACGACCACCCCAACGGGGGGACTGGTGAGTGGCGTTACGTTGTGGATGCCAACAATGGCGCTGTGGTTCTGGATTACGATAACCGGCACGAGATCGCCGCCCCCGGGGCGGTCGGGGATTATCAGCCGATCTCTGGTGAGATCATGTCGGGCGAAGGTGGCGGCACCCAGACCGTCACCGGCTGGGCTGACACCGCGACGGGTGCATCATACCTTTGGAATGAGGAGCAAACCTGGGGGCTCTACAACCTGAGCAAGTCGCCCTTATGGCCTGACCGCGATACGTACTGCCATCGTTTCACCAATGACTGGGCGGATACGGATGTGGTGTCGATGTCAGCGGCCCACAACCTATCTTCAACAGTGGACTACTTCCGTAGCGTGCACGCTCGCAACAGTTTTGACGCCAACGGCGTGGTGGCGCGGGCCAACATTCATGCGCCCGTGTACTACAACGCCTATTGGAGTCCGGCTGAGCAGCAGATGTTCATTGGCTACATGTATAATCTGAGCGGTAAATCGGGAATGGGGGTAATGGATGTTATGGCGCATGAGTTCACACATGCGGTGACCGAGCACTCCGCCAACCTGATCTACCAGGGAGAGTCGGGCGCCCTGAACGAGTCTTTCTCCGACATCTTCGGTGCCATGGTTGAGTTCTATGCGCAACCGGACGGCCGTGCCGCCTACACCAACAAGATTTCAGGGCATTCGGACTGGTTGATGGGAGAGGATTTAGAGGAGGGCACCAATTCGTTTACGGCCATCCGTGACATGCGTGATCCGAGTCGGTATGGGCATCCATCGCGCTATTACGGTATGAACTGGATCGATACCAGCTCCTGGTACGACAATGGTGGCGTACACATCAACAGCGGGGTGCAGAACCACTTTTTCTATCTGCTGTGCGAGGGGGGAATCGGTACGAATGAGACGATCGCCTACGACATGCTGCCGCTGGGGTTCGCCGGTGCCGAGCAAGTCGCGTACCGGACGCTCACAGCGTATTGCACGCCGAGCACGGGGTACCCGGAGGCGCGCGAGGCCTGGTTGGCGGCAGCGCGGCAGACGGATGACGCCGGGATTACGACGAATGCCTGGATCCCGGTCACAGCAGCGTGGGCGGCGTGCGGCGTCGGTGACGCCCCGCCGGTGATCCCGAACGAACCGTTCGTCACGGGCTGTCGTTTCCCTCAGATTGGACCGATGACGCCGAGCAACAAAACGTACATGGTGGTAAACTACACCTCGCGTACGCAGTCGTGGAATGTGGCCTCCAGCAATGGCGTGGACTGGCTGACCATTGAGCCGGTGAGCTTCACGCTTCAACCCATGAGTTACACCTCGGTGGTTGTCTCGGTGGTGCAGAGCAATGCGCTGGCGACTTCCGATGGTGTGTACGAGGAGGCCATCATCTTTGACTGCAGCGACGACAATTATGACGCTGTGCGTAATGCCTATTTACGGAACGGGCAGAACTATCAGGTCAGGTCGACCACGTTCTCCTGGGTGGATCCGATCAAGCGATCCCATGCAATGGTCTATCACCATGATCTTTCCGAGTATCAGATCTACTACGATTTTGGATTCTTTGAGGTGAACTATCCCAAGCTGTATGTGTCGGCCAAGGGGGTGGTAGGGTTCCTGAATGAAGGCGTCGATTCCGGGCCGCAGTCAATTCCGAATCCCGCCGTGCGTAATGGTATTACAGCCCCGTTCTGGGAGCAGTTACGGGCGGTTCAGGGCTCGGGGGTGTACATTGGGACCGAAGGGATTCTGCCCGACCGTTATACGGTGATCAGTTGGATTAATATGGCCGCCCCTGATAGCGATGTCGCACGCTATTCGTTCCAGATGCTGATCAGGGAGAAGCCGGGCATATTCGGGAACAACGATATCATATTCCAGTATCTGGATGTGAACGCGGCCTATGACATGCTCGGGTATGATCAGTTTGCCACGGTCGGCGTGGAGGATCACGAGGGGATCATCGGGCGCGAATACTCAAGTACGGGCAGCATGTGGGTAGCGGACGGCCAGGCCATACTCTACACGGACTATGTGCCGGAAGACACCGCGCCGCCGACCGGACAGATCCGTGTGCTTTCGAGCAGCGAGGCGACGGTAACCATGGAGGTGGCGTTTAACGAGGTGGTCCAGGGATTGACAAATACCGACCTGACGGTTTCCGGCAATCTGACGCACACCCTCACGGTTGAGGGCAGCGGACCCCGTTACCTGATCCACTTCACGAATCTTGGCGCAACCGGGTCGCTGGACGTGAGCGTCACTGCGGGTGCTGTCCAGGATCTGGCGGGCAATGCGAACGCGGTGGCGATCGGTCCCGGACGTTATGCCAAAGCCCTTATCGATGATAATTTCGTTGACGACATGGAAGCCGGCACGGCGAATTGGGAGACCAGTGAAGGGGATTACTTCAAGTTCACGCAGCGTGGCTGGGAGTGGGGGGCGTCTGCGCTGGTCGGTGGTAGTACCTGTTGGGGAACGGTGCTGAATGGCTATTACTACGGCTCCATGAATGCCTATGTGCAGAGCCGCCAGATCACGGTGGGTGCGCAACCGATTCTGACATACAAGGTTTGGGAGCGCTTCCCCACATATGATTACATCACCCCGGACAACGATTTCGGTTACGTGGAGGTGTTCAATGGTGTGGGATGGCACGATGTCACGCCGGACGGCCCCTATCAGTGGCCGCGGAGCCACTATTGGTCAACCGAGACGATCGTGCTGGACCCCGCGCTGTTTGCGAATCGCGCGCTGCGGGTGCGGTTCCGGGTTGAGAGCAACGGATCGACCGAGGATTATGGCATGTATGTGGACGACGTCCGTCTCAGGAGCCAGCGTGCCGCCGGGTTGTGGGTGTTCTCGATGGTACCGTCGACGGTTGGGCCTGGCACCACCGTGGACCTGTTTTTTGATCTGTACAATGGTACCACGGGGACGTGCCACAGCGTGACCGGCGAGGTGAGCAGCGCGGAGCTTGGCATCAGTTTCTTGAACGGGACAACGGTAACGTACGGAGACCTGGCGCCCGGCGAGATCCGGACCAGCTCCGTGCTGACGGTGACGTTGGCGGACGCGCTGTCCATTCTTTCCAATCCGATACGCCTGGTGCATGCGGCCCGTTGCGCGGAGGGGCACCTCAGCACGGACTATCTGAATCTGTCGGTAAGCTCGCCCACGGCCCCCGCCAGTTCGGTAACGCTGACAGCCAAGACGACGCAGCGCGTCAGGGATTGGACCTCGCGTCCGCTGCCCGGTGACGGCGGCGACTTGTCGAGCTACTTCCAGGTCATCTCGGCGGGCGCTGACGGCGTCGTCAATCTACCTGGCGCCGGCGGCGGCCCGACAGGTGATGACCGGATCCTCTACACCAAGGCCACCTCGCTTCCCTACGGCCGCTTTGGTGTGGGGCCGACAACCCCTCCGGACCAGGGCCAGTTCGAGCAGATATTTAATCACACGCTATCTGCCGGTGACGTTGTTTACGTGCGGGCGTGGGATGGCGCGGGCTACTCCGACTCCATCGCATATGGGGAATCGGGCACCTTTGCCGTGACCACGTCCGTGTCACAGGCAATAGACTTCGGGGCGTGGACGGTCGGGGTTCCGGTCGATATGACGCGTGACCTCAATGGGGACACCGTACCCGACGGGTACGATATCCTGCGTGGTGCCGATGCACGCGTGCCCGTTGGACCGATTGATGCCGCCTGGACGTCGGCCGGCGAAGCCGGTGAGCTGGGGTCGGGAAGCCTGCAGATGCTGCGCCCCGGACGGGTCGCGCAAGGGGGCAGCAATTACGTTTTCGTGGCGGATACAGAGAACCACCGCATTCAGACGTGGAGCGCGGATCTGGACACGCTGCTCTCAACCTATACTGGCGAGGGGACAGCGAATGGCACGCTCAATTGGCCGCAGGGCCTTGACCTCGATGCGACATCCGGCCGCCTGGTCGTGGCCGATACGAAGCATGACCGCGTGGTTCTCTTGACGATTGATCCGGCCACGGGCGCGCTGAGTTATGACAGTGCCCTGACGGCGGCTGGCCTTTTTGACCAGCCCTACGATGTGGCTGTGACGGCTTCGGGTGAGATCCTGGTATTGGACACCTATAACCACCGCTTGGTCAGGCTGTCTGCGACTGGCGTTTTGCTCGGAATCGTGGGCTCGGAGGGCAGTGGCGAGGGGTTCCTGCGATTCCCCCGTGGTGTGTGCGTAGGCGCTGATGATCACATTTACGTGGCAGATACCCAAAATCACCGTGTGCAGGTCTTCTCGCCTGCGGGAGCGCCCCTCTCGGTACTGGACGGCAGCAACGACACGAATGGTTTTGAGTTTGCCAGTCCGGGTGATGTGGCTTTTGACATCGGTGGCCGGATGTACGTGGCGGATAGCGCCAACCACCGCGTGCAGGTATTCTCCTCGAATCTGGTCTTTCTGGCGGCCTACAAGCCGCCCTCCGGTCAGATGGGATCCGGCCCGGGCCAGTTGCGTTCGCCGCAGGGTGTTTGGCCTAGCCTGGATGGCTACGGCGTCTATGTGGCGGACACCTGGAATAATCGTGTTCAGCTTCTGAATATCACACTGGATGCAGATGGCGATGGGATGAGTGACCCCTGGGAAGAGGCCAACGGCCTGGACAGCAGCGATCCCTCGGATGCCGACGATGATCCTGACGGCGACGGCTTGAGCAATCTTGGTGAATACCGGATTGGCTCGAACCCGGGCGCCTCCGACAGCAATGGCGACGGCGTGAACGACGGGGTCTCATTGCTTGCGGCCATCAATCCAATGGTAGCGTTCCCGCCGCACGAGAGCGTGGCGATTGCCGGTGCCAAAACGACTGCTCCCGGTGACGTTCTGGCATGGGAGGCGAAGGCCGGTACGCGCTACAGAGTCGAGATGTCCCTGGACCTGCCGGCTACCCGGTGGGTTCTCCAGGAGACGGTTACCGCTTCGCAGTCCGGGGTTGTGAGCTGGACAAACAGTGTGCCACCGGAGGCGACGATACATTTCTACAGGATTAGGCGTGAACTTTAAGAGCACTATCAGGGAGAGAAAAATGAAACATTTATTGATGGTTTTGGTTTTGATGGGGATATTCGTGGAGCCTATGATGGCGCAGGCTGCCAAGCCCGCGGGGGAAGATGCCAAGCCCGCGGCGGAGGTGCCAAGCCGCTTTGCCGGGACGGACGAGGCGACCCTGAAATCAGAAATGCAGCGTCTCATGGCGGAGATCACAGAGCTGGCGCGCCGCAGCCGGGCCATACGCGATCGCGCGATGACTCAGGACGAGGATCTCAAAGCCATGAACCAGCAGATTGCGCACCTCCAGGAGCAGATTCGGGCCACCCTCGCGGAGAAGTACCCGACCTTGGCCGACCTTGAGAAACGGAAGACGGAAGCGATAGCGGAACACGGTGCGGCAGCCGCCGCCCTGAGGGAATTGAAACAGGCGGCGAGGGACGAGGCGGAGCAATCCGGGGAGCAGTGAGCTTATGCGCGGGGAACAAACCAATCTAGAGAGCAATACGGAATACAAGGAACCGATTATGAAGACGATAAGCAAAGACACGGGACACCGGATCGGACTGTTTTCAGCATTAACCGCGTGGATGGGACTGGTGGTGCTGGCAGCCGTGCCCGCATCGGCGCAGTACAACAACGTCACCGTGATCGCCGATCCCCCTGCCATGGGCTCAATCAGCTCGCCAGCAGGACTGATGCCTGCAAACGTGGCTCAGTTTTCGACAATCACGGCGGTTCCGAATGCCGGCTATATGTTTGTGGGTTGGAAAGCCGCTATTGGTACGATGAACATCGTCAATACGAACGCCGCCAGCACGTCCATGTTTCTGCAAGACGCCCCAACGGACCCTTACCTTGTCGTTGCGCATTTTGCCGAACAGCGCTATCATCTAGACGAGCAGACCCTCGGCTCCGGTTCCGGTACGGTCAATGTGACCCCGCCATCGGTGGGGAATATGTATACCGATGGTGCCGTGGTCACGCTGACGGCGACCGCCGCCGCCGGCTCGACGTTCGCCGGCTGGAGCGGCGCTTTGACCGGCACGGCTTCGCCGACGAATTTGACAATGAACAGCGACAAGGCGGTGCAGGCCAATTTCCAGAGTTTGGGCAATCCGGGCGTCAGGCTCTTCTCGAACAATTCGCTGGGTGCCCAGGTCGGCAATCCCCTGCTGCGTGGGGTTCCATTCAGCGGCGGCCCGACGAACGTGGTGTATGGCTCGCTGGTCAATTCGAGCGTGACATCCCCGTTCGGGGACCTCGTCAACCCCGGAAAACGCTATATCACCAGAGGGTTCACCCGTACCGGCAGTGCACCGACCACCGGTGTCGGCGATATCATGTCCAGTGTTCCGATTACCAATGCTACCACGATCACCTGGAATTGGGATGTCGAGTATTTCCTGCGCGTGAAGCAGAGCGAGGGCGGGACCGTAAACCCGACGCCTACCGGGGTGGCGAATGACGAGGAAACCGGCTTCTGGTACCCCGAAGGCACGGTGGTCGCGCTGACTGCCGTCCCGGAAACGCTGGCATTCCTCTCCTGGGGGGGGGATGTGGACGGGCAGACGGCGGCTGCCCTGGTGGCCACCACGAACAGCGTTCTGATGGACGGGTCCAAGACGGTCAGTGCCTCATTTGGTAATCCGGATACCGATCAGGATCTGGACGGGCTTCCTGACTGGTGGGAGAACCAGAACGGGCTGCTGGTCGACAGTTCGGCGGATCCTGACATCCACGGCAGGTTTGGTGACCCCGACAACGACGGGCTCGGGAATCTCCTTGAGTACCAGATCTCGTATGTGGTGATCACGAACTCGCCGGTCCTGGCCGATCCGCTGAATGCAGACAGTGATTTCGACGGGATGGATGACGGCTATGAGTACAACTACATGCCGGGGGGGACCAATAGCGTAATGGGTAGTGAGCAGAATGCCGAGGCGGTTATCAGGGCAACTCTGGCTTATGGCCCAGAGGGCAACCCGGACCAGGATTTCAAGTGGAACACCTTTACGGGATACAGGACAGTCGTAGGCTTGGTGAATATTGAAGAGTACATCGGACCTGACGGAATTGTTCCCGCGACGTGGCCGATGATTCCACCACCGTACCAGGGGGTCTCAAAGGCGGTTTACCGACTGGTTCCCAATCCTCTGGATACAGGTGATCAGAGCTTTCCAAATTCAACTGATTCCGAGATCTCCGGTGGCGGCGAGATCTCCGGTGACGGATTCGATGACGGATTCGAGTACTCCTGGGACCTGTGGCAGGCTTCGTTTGGCGGGGCACCGGTCAGGGATCCATTGAACCACCGGGTGCCCTATCGCTTCTTCTCGGCAACCATCACGAATGCGCATCCCGTTTCGGCGGCAACGGGCGACTTTGACGAAGACGGGTTGCTGGACGTGGTCGTGGCTAATTCCGGGCAGCACGAAGTCGACACGCTGCGCAACACCGGTAACGGCACACTCCGGTTGGACACCTTTATTCCCGTGGGCACAACACCGAGGGGCGTTGTCACCGTTGACCTCAAAGGTGACGGTACCGCGAACGATATCGTGGTTGCCAACGGTGACAGTAATGACCTATCGATTATTCTGTGCAATGGCGACGGGACGTTCTCAAACGTCGTTACCACCGTTGCGCTTGGTGCGGGGGCGAATCCCTCGTACCTGGTGGCCGGGGATTTTGACACGAATGGTATTCCCGATGTGGCGGTTGCGAATGAAGGCACCCACTCGGTGACGATCCTTAACGGCGACGGTGCTGGGGGACTGATTGTCGTCGCCACCATTGCGCTGCCTCCAGGGGCGGCTCCGACTTCCATTGCCGCGGCCCCGATGTATGGGCCGGCGAAGGACCCCCTGCTGAATCGGCGGCTTCCCGAGGATCTGGTTGTTGCCAACGGTGGCGCGGGGTCGTGGAGCCTGCTGCAGAACGACGGACTCGGCAACTTCACGCTGACGACAACAACGCTGATCGGAGCCGGGACGGCTCCGAGCTGCATCGTTATCGGGGATTTCGATCAGAATTTGACGAATGACGTCACGGTCTCGACCATGGGTGATGACAGCATTCGCACGTACATGGGGAACGGGGCAGGTGCCTTCGTTAATCCGATTGTGCAGGCCGTCTATGGCTTCAATGCAGGATCCGGCCCCCGTCACTTTGGCGTTGGCGATTTCGACGTCAACCTCAATCCGCAGGGCCATCTCGATCTGGCGGTGGCGCTCCAGACGGTAGATCCCGGGCAGGTGGCTATTCTTGCCGGTACCATCACCGCGCAATGGGCGCTTCAGAACCTCTACGAGGTCGGTGAGGCCCCGAGCTGGGTGTTGGTTGCCGATCTCGACGCCGATGGGGATGATGACCTTATCGTGCTGGAACGGGATGATGATACGGTCCTGGTGATGACGGGGAATGGCTCTGGTTCGTTCAGCCTGGCCGGCCGATATGATTCATCCGGTGTTATCGTTGATCGACGCTTCAGCCCAGGGGCTGTTCAT
>CAZOXS010000021.1:0-5395 GCA_964583785.1 uncultured Victivallales bacterium | reverse complement strand
CGCGTAATGATAATCAACTGGTTGGTGCGCTCGTCGGCCACGATCTGGACCTTGCCGCGGATGATGCCCCGCTCGGCGGCCTCGACAAGCTCGGCTTCGACTTCTGCGGCCTGCGGCTGAGTGGTACGGGTCGGGCGAATGATACCCGCCGGAGCTTGCTGGACAGCCCCCGGCGCGCCGGTATCCCGCATGCGCGGAACGGTGGATTTCTGCTGAAGCTCTTTTTGCGATTCGGCAATAATCTCTTCCAGACGGCTTTTGATCTCGGAAGCCTTGGCAAACCGGATCTGGATGATGTTCGGTTCCTCCTTCGCCTCGATCGGCTGGTCGATCAACCGCAGGACCTGCAGCATCCGGTTGATGTTCTCGGCAAAGTCGGTTATCATGAGCGCGTTGGTCCGTTCGAATTGGTTGATCTGGCCGTTCTCGTTGCGCATCGGATCAATCGCCTTGACCGCCTCGGCCAGATCAATATGCTTCAGCGAAACCATCTGGCTGATCATCGTGCCGGTACGCTCGGAAACGTGTCCTTCCGGCATGGTTTCCAGGATTTCAATACCCTCCTTCACGACCGACTTGACGGGCACGACGCGGACAAACTTATCACCGAATTCCACCAGACCGACACCGTGCATGGTCAGCACCGTCTCGATCGCCTTGAGATAATCCTCAATACTGAGTTTACCCTGGCTACGCAGCGTAAAGGTCGGCGTCGGCAACCCCGGCGCCCGCAACAGGGTCTTGCCCGTCTTTTCGCTATAATCCTGCAGGACGATCTCAAGCGTGGCGTCACTATACTTGAGTTGGTCCGTCAGCAATTCCGCAGATTCAGTAGGTGCCACCGGGCGCATCGCATCCTGGCCGAACATAGCACCCGCGCTAACCAGTGCTATCATGAAGGCGCACACTGCCGCACGCCCGGATATATTTCGTTTGCTCACCGTTCCCATGCCCTCCCGTTGCGGAATCACGTTTCCTGGCGCCGATAGGCGCAATACAGATCAAATCGTCCCTCGTGTATCACCTTGTCTTTTGGCTTGATATGAAGATACCGGACGTCCAACATAGCACCCTCGCTTTGGAGATCAAAGAGGAAATGCACCAGCGAATCAAGCGTTCCGTCCCAGCGGCGGCAAAACACGGGTAGCTCGTAGATCGGCCCCTCGCGCTGTTCGGCCCCGGCCTCATAGTTCACGATTTTCAAATCATGCTTTGTCGCCTTAAGATCCATCTCACGCTTCCAGTACACGTCCATTTGCATGTCGGCCGGGAATTGAGGCATGAGTGCCTGTAGCTGCTCCATTTCGGACGCCCAACGCTCCCGCTCCCCGACCAAGGCCTCGCTGCGTCGTATCGAGTCCTGCAATTGGGCTTTTTCGGTTTGCAGCAGGCGCCAGCTAGCCAGTTGACCGGATGCCAGGTAAATCAATCCGCCATAGGCGGCCGCCGCCAATGTGGCAATACCCAGTATGGTTTCCCTGCGTGTGATCGTCACGGACTCTCCTTCATGAATAGAATTTCAAAACTGAAGCGATATCGCTGCTTGGACGTTCTCGACTGTGGACCAGCCTTGACGGAGGCGAAGAGTTCAGATGCGTTTAATTTCTCGTTGTATTCCAACACAAGCGCGCTGGTGTCAGCCTCGCCGACCAGCTCAAGGCCGACGCCCTTGCGATAGGTAAAGGATGCCAGATCCACACCGGGCGGTTGTAACAGGCTGATCTCGCGCAGGCACTCCAGCGCGGAAGTGCGCCTGTCCATATAGCGTTGGATGAGTTGCGCCTGTGTGCGCAGACGTCGGACGGTATTGGCTGGTTCAAGCCATCGCTGTTCTGCCTCCTGAAACTGAGCCACCCTTGTCCGTTGCCAGGCCATAATGCCCCATCCCCCTGCTGCCAGCAGCAGCCAGCCGCCGAACAGGAGACCGACGGCCAGCACCAGCCGCCGTTTAAAAAGCCGGGCCTTATCCTTCTCTTGCCAAGAGGACGGCGTCAGGTCGAGTAGCCGGGCTTGGCCGGGATTGGCTGCCCGTTCGGCCACACCGCTGATGGCGCTGGGCAGGTTTGCCAGGGACCGTTCACGGATCTCGCCGGCAATGCGCCCGCGCAGGGCGTTGACCAGGGCCGACACATCCCGGTTGCCGCGCCAGACGGTGATGAGGGACGGCGGGCTCGCGCCGCGATCCGCCTCTATTCCCATCAGCAGGTGCGCAATCTCCTGGGCAAGGTCATCGGCACTGGCAGTATCGATCAACGCTGGCACGTCCCCTAGCCCGCTGAGTCCAACCGGAACGCCGGCCTCATGCGTTAATACATCCACCCCGCCGTCATCCACCAGCACCAGCGTCTCGCGACCATGAGCCTCGATCTGCCCGGCTTTCTGCAACGTGCGCCAACGTCCCAGGATCAAGGCGTCCACGCGCGCGATATGAATCCCGTGCGCGGTCATCAGCCGTTGACCGGCCTCGTTGACGATCGCGACGCGTGCCGCTGCCGCCAGTACGATCGAACGCCCCTCCTGTTGTGCCAGGATCTCATGCGAGACCACCATCTGATCAAGCGGGAACGGGGCAAACTTATCGATCTGCAACTCCGTCATCGAGGCCAGCTCGTCAGTATCCGTCACCGGGAATTCAAGCACCTGCATGACCATCTGGCTCGAAGGCAGCGCCAGAACCGCCGCCTTGGCCGCATTCGCATCGGCAAACGCGGCGGTCGTTCCTGCTTCGTCCCCAAAGATGCCATCCACCGTCAGGTGCGCTCCCCGTCCGCGACGCCACGACGCCCAGGCCGTTCGTCCGTCCGGCAATCCCGTTACCGCCATTGTTGCATCTACTGCCATCTCTCAAAATCCTGTTTCAATGGTTGACTGTCCCGATTAGCACACAATCCGCCCCTAGTCATCCTCCCGCCAGCGAAGCACGGTGAACCTATCGCCAGTAAAGCGTACAATACACCATATCGTTCTTAAAACACCATTTAAATCACCGGTGCTGGTAATGCGAAATTCCTTGGACGTTGTTGTCAGCAATGCCGCCGCCTCGGGAGGAAAGTCCGGCACAAGCACCAGCATCTCGTCGGTACTGCTGAATCCTTGCCGCTCCTGGCCGGTACTATCCACCCATTTTTCGCGCTCACTGACGATATAGGCCGCCATTTCCGAATCAACGCCGGGAAGTGTCTGCAGAACTCGCGCCGTAGCCGCGTTAATATTGACTTTACCGTCGCCGTAGGTCGTCAGCATATCGACAATCCCCGACATGACGATCGTGTCACTTTCGAACATGCCTGTCGATAGTGCCCCCCCCTGTAGGATTTCCGGGGTGAACCCCTTAATCAGCGCGAGTTCGCCGATGGTGTCAAGCGGTCCGTTACGGGACCGGTACGGTTTATCAAGGTTGGCATAGTAGTCATCTGTTTCCGCGCCGTCGGGGCGTGGCGCATCATCCGCATCCGTCCAGTCATAGAAGCTGTCGATCAGTGTCGGCCACATTTCCTCGGGAACACCGCCGACATCAAAAATACGCTCCCAGGTCTCGTCACTGGCCAACGTCTGATCGATAAGCTTGTTGACATTTCGCCTGGCCGGTTCCGGTGTAATCGACAGACGGATCAGGCCCTGTCCGACATCAGCCTCGGAGAGATCATGGACGAGTGAAACCGTGCCGCCTTTGGAAAGCTGCAACGCCGGATCGTACCAGATGTCGGCGGCCGCTTTCGTCTCGTCGCGCTCCGCGCCCTGGAGCCGCGTGCTTTTCGCCACCAGCAGCTCGGCCACATCCAAGCCGGAACGCGCCAGGAAATCAGCTTTGGTCCGGTCCCGGTAAAACGAGGTCAGACGCGATTCGATATGCGCATCGAATGCGAATGAGGCCACCAGCATGGAAAGCAGCCCCAGCACCCAGAGCACCAAGATCAGGGCAGAACCTTGCCGATGCCGCTCTGAACCGCAGGGATTCACTACCTGTTGACGTTCGACTACTGGCTCCATGCCACCTCCGCTACACGTAGTCCCACAATCCGCTTGAGTTCCACCGGCGGATCCTTCTCCACGACCGGTTGAATATACAGGGTGATCTCGACCATGGAGGGTATCCGGTTGGTTTCCGTCCACTCATCTTCCCAGTCAATTTCACCCTCTGCGTCGAGTTTCCAGGCAGCCCGGCAATTGAAGCCCTGAACACGGGTAGACAGGAATACCGGCGGCAGGGCGTCCGGATCAAAATCATCCGGTTGACCGTCAAGACGCCAGGAGACAACGGCGGCTGAGCGATTGCCGTTCTCGTTGTCATCGAGAAAAAAGCGGACACGATGCGGTGTGCCCGCATAGGCCTCTTGACCGCCAATCAGCGCCCCGCCCAATTTGACCCAGCTGATCTCGTCTTCCGCCCCGGGGCCGTCGCCGCTGTCAATATGCTGGAACCCGTATTCCCCGCGCACCCCGCCTTCGGGGTAATAGGCCGAACGCAGTGCCATCACCAACTGGTTCATCACGAAATCCCCATGGTGCAACCGGTCCACCAACGCGGTGCCGCGCTGCCAGGCGGTTGTCGCTGCCGAGAACGTCATGAATGTAACGGTCGATACGATCGAGAGAATTGTCACTGCCAACAGGACCTCCAGCAGCGTGAAGCCCTTTTTCGGGCTGATTCTCCGGCAATCTCTGTTGACAGGCATCACCTTCACTCCTTATGAAAGAGATAACGTGGAACATCATCCGTCTGCTCGCGGCCACGCCCCATCCAGGACACCTTTGTCACAATGACCAGCAGACGCGGATCGTTCTCGTCACTCTCCGCATCGGGGTCCAGCACCTCCCGCACGTAGGTTATCCCGTCATAATCCTGTGGCTCGACGGCATAATCCTCCGGTTTCGTGTCCGGTTTCTTCAGCAAAGGAAACTCGGCCTCGCCAGCGCTCATGGCCCACATGGCCTTATGATATTGTTCGGATATTTTCAGCACCGCCAGGCAACGGGAGATTGCCGTCAGCATCACCACCAGTCCAAGGCTCAGGATCGAAACGGCCAAAAGCACTTCGATCAACGTCATGCCTGTTGAGCGGTTCATGCGGTCTACTTTCAAGACGCCCCCCGTCTTGCAAGTTCCGCAGAGCCAAGTGCATCTACTGAAATTTCGATCACCCCACCCTCCTGATCCTCTAGTCGCACACGGTACGGCATGCACCGGCCGTTCGACTGGTAAACAACGCCGGCCCCGCCCCCGCCAGCCGCGTCCGCCCCCTGAAGCCGGACATCCTTGATCGTCACCATGTCAAGCACCCGTTCCAGCCGGATGTTCATTCCCGGCCCGGCAGGACGGGAACCGCCATCGGCTTCTGGCGGTGTCAGTCCTGGCTCGCTGAAGCTTGATGAAACATCGTCCATCGTGTTTGTT